>JBJHCB010000203.1:0-5312 GCA_050485805.1 Gemmatimonadota bacterium
CTTGCAGTGACATACGTTGACCCTCCTGTCAACTGTGGTGAACTGCTCTGCGGGCCCCGCCCTCCCGGTCCGCTCCCCCGCAGGGAAGCCGGAGTCTCAGGAAGTTCGGCGAGGACCCGCGTAACGGCACCGCCGCCGTTCCACTCGTGACTCCGCCGGCACCGGGGCGGACACGCGAACGCGTCTGCACGGTGACGTGGGGAGCCGGGCGGGGTGCGATCCTGCCTTCCCGACGGACTGTGATGCAAAACCCCCTGGGACCGCCTTGGAACGCCGGTGCCAGGGGGAATCGGGAACGGGTCGTCGCCCCACGACGGGCGTCCCACACCCCATACCGGGGTGCTTCGCATCCGAACGACGGAAACGTCGGGGAGCGATGGAAGGGATGTCGGTCTGGGTGGGGGTCATCTATATCCTTCACTCCCGGGGGCGGAGCCCCGGGGGGCCTGCGTCAGGGGGTCTGGGTCAGGGGGTTTGGGTGGGGGTCTCTAGGGCTGTTCGCTCGCTTGCGGGCGCCTGGTCACGCATGGAGGCCGAGGGGACAGGGCAAGGTCGAAGCCCCTGGCGGGGGCGGAAGCCTCGCCCTCCCATGGCCCACGGGGCCCGGGGACGCATCATGGATCGGTCAGTATTCGGCGATCTTATTGCCCACGTCAGTGGTCTGTCAAGCATCTCTCGAACGGGCGTTCGACCGGCCCACCTGTGTCGGGCCGAGGCGTACAGGATTCCCGACGCCCCCGACGGCGTCCGACACGGGTAACCGGATGTTTACTTGCGGGGGCCAAAGTACGGGCCCCGCCCCGACAGCACAAGGGTGTTACAGGCCGGCCACGGGCGGGAAACGGACTCCCACCGGGAACGGCGGGCGGACCGCACCGGCCGGCCCCGGCCGCAGAGCCGGCCCCGGGGTGGCTACGGCCCGCCGGTACCCGAGAGGGACTGGAAGCGGGGGCTGGAACGAAGGGGCTCCCAGATGGGGTCGAAGCGGAGTTCGGCCCGGGTCACGGGGCCCGGGAGAGAGAGCGCCCACTCCAGGAGGTCCACGGCCTCCCGCGTTTGGCCCTCCAGGATCCGGGTTCGGGCCAGGGCCACCACGCACCCGGGTCCCTCCACGGCGTCCCGGTCCGGCGACCGGAGGACGAGGGCCCGTTCCACCAGGGGGCGTGCCCTCCGCCCCTCTCCCGCCAGGGCCAGGACCTCACCCAGGGCGGCGAGGGTCGCCGCGTTCTCCGACGCTTCGAGGCGGGTTTCCAACTCCCGTTGGGCGTGGAGCAGCTCCGCCCGGGAGCCCTCCAGCTGCCCGATGAAGGCCCGCACCGTTCCCAGCATCCGGGAGGGGGTGTACACCGTGCAGGGACCCTCCAGCCAGGCGGGAGCCCCGGGGGAGGGGTGGGCCGCAGCGAGTTCCGAGGCCACCTCCCCCGCCGCGCCGAACTGACGCCCGTAGAGGTGGTGCTGGAATCGGGCGAGGGCGACCCGGTGCGGCTCGGGCGCGTCGTCCAGGACCCGGCCCGCCGCTTCCAGGTCGCCGGTGTGGGCCAGGGTGGCCTGGAAGAGGACGACCCGGGCGGTGGCCAGGGATGGGGCCCACTCCAGCGCATCGACGAGGAGGGGGACGGCCCGGGCATGATCCCGTGTGAGATGGAGGGTGTACCCCAGCTCGAATCGGGTGTCCGGGACCCCGGGCTCCAGCTCCCCGGCGCGGTGCCAGGCCCGGAGGGCGTCCTCCCATCGCCCGGCCCGCCGGGCCGCTTCCCCGAGGGTCCGGTGGGCCTCGGCCCACCCGGGGAGTCCGCCGGCTCCCCGGACCAGCTCCTGCAGTCCCCGGGAAGCTCCCCCGGGAAGCCCCGGGAGTGGTCCGGGCAGCTCCCCGGACATCAGGAGGGCCTCTCCCAGGACGAGCCGCGCCCGGGGGTGGGCAGGATCGAGGCGGATCGCCCGCTCCAGGGCCCCGTGGGCCCGTTGCAGCTCCGAGACCGGGTCCGGTGCGGGGCCGGGGCCCCGGTCCGGCGCGGGGCCCGGGCGCCTGTCCAGGGCCAGGCTCGCCCGGGCCAGGTGGAGGCGGGCTTCGGCCAACTCCACCCAGGCCTCCGGATTCTCCGGGTCCGCTTCGGCCCCCCGGGCCAGCAGTGCCTCGGCCCCGCGGAGGCGGGGAAGGAGTTCCGGGTCGGGAGCTCCCGGAGGCCCCGGGGGGGACGCGTTGCCCACGGCCCTCCCCAGGGCCTCGTCCAGGAGGGCCCGGCCCCGGGCCCGGAGGCGGAACGCGGGAAGGTCGGCCTGGGCTTCCGACCCCCCTCCCGCCTCGGGGTGCCCCCCCTGAGCGCCTTCCCCAGGAGCCTCCCCGGCCCTTCCGGCCGGGCCCTCCGACTCCGGGCCCTCTCCCCGAGAGTCCGGATCCAGCCCGGCCAACTCCAGGATCCTGTCGGCCAGGGCCGCCTGCGCGGCGTCCAGGGAAGAGGCGGAGGGTCCCGGTTCCCCACTCCACCGCTCCCGCCCCCGCCGGTCCAGGATCCGGGCCTGGAGCCGGAGGGCCTCCCCCCGGTCCTCCACCGTGACCAGGACCACAAGGTGGGCGCCCCACTCCCGGACCTGCCGGACCGCCTCCTCCTCGTCCCGCTCCATACCCGGGTCGGCCCCAGAGTCCCCTGCCGGTCCACCCGCGCCCGCCACCGCCTCCCACGAGAAGGGGGTGAGATCGTCGCGTCGACCCAGCCGGAGGAGAAGGTCCCGATGGAGGCCCCGGCCCAGGGCCGCCGCATCCCTCTCCGATCCCTCCCCATGGGTCTCCGCCCCGGACGTCCCCGGGGAGCTGCCCGCCGACCCCTGGGGGGTCACGACGAAGGGGAGGACCGCCACCCGGGGGCCGGGGGTGGCGGGGAAGGGCACTTCCTCTCCCGGAGGCCGGAGGAGGAACCAGGCCAGCCCGCCCGTCGCCACCAGGAGCAGGACCAGGGCACCCCCTCCCCACCGGAGGAGGAGGCGAAGGGCGGCCGGATCCAGGCCCGGGGATGGAGTGTCCCCGGTGCGGTCCCTGAGGTAGGCCAGGGCCAGGACCGGGGGGAGCCCCACCAGGAGGAGGCCCAGCGCCAGATCCGGGAACCAGGAGGGGAGGCCCAGGGTGGCGCTCAGCACCTGGATCACCAGGAGGGTGATCCAGGCACTCACCGCGTAGACCCCCAGCACCCGCCAGATGGCGCGTTCCTGTAGATCCTTGAGGAGCCGGGGAAGATCGGGCACCGGGAGCGGGGCGGGAGGGGAGCGGGACGGGGAGGGGCGGCGCCCCGCCTCAGCGGGGCGGGTCCAGGAGCCCCACAGGAACCCGGTTTCCGTAGGGGGTGGCCCCGGCCAGGCGGGAGAAGTATCCCCATGCCGCTCGGGAGACGGCCTCCACCAGGGCGTTCCCGTCCCCGCCCCAGGAGGCCATCACCGTCAGGACGTAGGGTCGGCCCGGGAGCTCCACCAGGGCCCAGGTGGTGGAAACCCCCGTGATTCCCCCCGGCTTGAAGGCGATGGGGACCTCGGCGGGCACGGGGGCCCGGGTGGGACCTCCCTTGGGGAGGGCGAGGATCCCGGTGACGCGGGCGCAGGCGGCCGGGGACATGGGAAGGTCGCAGGCGGCGATCCGCTCCATGAGGTGGGCGGCCTCGCGAGGCGTGGAGACGTTCTCCTCCCCCCGGGCGGAGGCCTCCGGGCGGATCATCTTCCGGCGCAGGAGGGTGCGGGGGGCGCCCAGCTCCGCCGAAAGGCGGTTCACCGCCTCCATCCCCAGGGCGTCGATGAGGACGTTGGTGGCGGTGTTGTCCGAGTGGACGATCATGAGGATGGCCAGGTCCTCGAACGACAGGGCCGAACCTCCGTGGGTCAGGAGCTGAAGGACGCCGCTCCCTCCGGTGCGGACCTCGTCCGTCATTTCCACACGCCGGGCCAGGAGGCCCGGATCCGCCTCCGCCTGACGGAAGAGCTCCAGGAGGATGGGGATCTTGATGGCGCTGGCCTGGGGGAAGACCCCGTCCCCCAGGACGTCGAACCGCTCTCCGGAGGCGAGGTCCACCACATGGATCCCGGACACGCCCCCGAATCCCTCGGCCAGGCGGCCCAGCTCTCCCTGGAATCGGTCCCGGAGGAGCTCCCGGGTGTCGGGCGGGCTTCCGCTTCCTGCCGCCCCGGCCTGGGCGGTGAGACCGGAGGGGAGGAAGGCCACCAGGATCGCGGCGACCCAGGGGAGGATCACCGGCAGCGGACGGGGGGCGCGGGAGGAGTGGGGTGCCGGCATGGGAGGGCTCGGGGGGAGTAGACGGCGTTCGGGACCTTCCCGAATCTGCGGTGTCCCCTCCCGCCGGTCCAATCCGGAGCGTATCATGCCCCCGGCCCGGGGTGTCGCCCGGCGACGGCAAGCCGAGGGCGCGGTCCGGGAGCGGCCCGAGCGCGGGCCAGGGGCCGGACAGGGGCGGGGCAGGCGCGGCACCGGGACATCTCCGGGAACCCCCTGGGGCGCCCACGGGACGGCATCAAGGCAGGGAGCCATGGCCATTCGCTGGGTCCGGAGGGCGGTCTTCGCCTTCTTCCTTCTCTACACCCTGGCGGTCACCTGGCCCGGGGCCCTTCCCTTCAGGGGGGCCGAGCCGTTCGTCCTGGGCCTCCCCTTCTCCCTGGCCTGGGCCGTGCTCTGGATCCTCCTCGGGGGGTCGGCCCTCCTGGTCCTCCACCTGGCGGAGGGGCAGGCGGCCCGCTCCGAAACCGACCCGGAGAAGGGGTGATGGAGCGCTGGGTCCTCATCACGTGCATCATCGCCCTGTACCTGGCGGCCACCCTGGCCATCGGGCTCCGGGCCGGGCGGCGGGCCTCGCCCACGGTGACGGGCTACGTGGCGGGGGACCGGGACTTCGGCCTCCTGGTCATGTACTTCGTCACCGGGGCCACCATCTTCTCCGCCTTCGCCTTCCTGGGTGGCCCGGGGTGGGCGTACTCCCGGGGCGCCGCCGCCTTCTACATCCTCTCGTACGGCGTGCTGGGGATCGCACCCTGGTACGTCATCGGCCCCCGGGTGGCCCGGCTGGGGCGCCGGATGGGCTTCGTGACCCAGGCCCAGTTTCTGGTGGGGCGCTTCCCCTCCCGAGGGCTCTCGGCCCTGGTGGCCGTCCTGAGCCTGGTGGCCTTCATCCCCTACATCACCCTCCAGATGCGGGGGGCGGGGATCGTCCTGGAGGCGGTGACGGACGGGAACATCCCCCTCTGGGCCGGCGCGGCGGCGGCGTATGGGATCGTCCTGGTCTACGTCCTGGTGAGCGGGGTGGCGGCGGTGGGGTGGACCA
>JBJHCB010000204.1:0-5310 GCA_050485805.1 Gemmatimonadota bacterium
GCCACCAGCTGATGGTCCTCGACCCGGTCGACGCCGACGACCGCTACGTCAGCTTCCTGCCCTTCGCCTGGATCGGTGAGCAGATGCTGACGCTCGCCGCCGGCCTGCAGGTCGGGTTCTCGGTCAGCTTCCCCGAGGACGCCCTGGGCTACGGCCTCGAGTCCCAGTCCAACCTCCCGGGGCGGGTCTCCATGGGCGCTCGCCTGGGTGCCATCGACCTGGATGATTCGGACGAGAACCTGGTCTCGGCCGGGGCGAACCTGGCCCTGGATCTGGGGCGGGAGGGGCTGAGCATCTGTCCCATGGTGGGAGTGGGGTATGACTACTGGAGCGGGACGCTGGCCGGAGTGGATCTGGACTACTCCCGGACCACCTTCCCCCTGGGAGTCGGGGTGGGCTCCCGGCTGGGGTCCGGGGGCCAGGTGTCTCTGATCCCCTCGGCCCGGGCGGGATTCTTCCACGCCCGTCACAGCGGGAGCGCCGAGCTGGGCGGAGGCCGGTTCGCTCGCACGGACACCTCCACGGACTTCTTCCTGGATGCCTCCGCCACCGTGCAGTTCGGGCGACTCTATGCCCAGGGCGGGGCCTTCCGGGTCATGGAGGATGAGGCCGACACGGTCTTCCGCATCGGCTTCGGCGTCGTGTTCTGAGGACCGGCGTTCCGTGCGGGGCTCCCGGCGGATCGCCGTGGGGTCCCCCGAAGAGGGGGAGGGCCGGGGCCTTCGGGCCTTTGACGGCCCTCCCCCTCCCTTGTAGCCTGAAGACATGAAGCCCCTCCCCTCCTCCCTCGTCCTCCTCGCCCTGGGACTCGTCACGGCGTGCGCCGATCCCGGCGAAGCCGCTCCTCCCGCGGCATCCGGCGCAGGCCCGGGCTCGGAGGCGTCGGCGGGGGCCGTCGCGCCTGCGGGCACCGCGTGGGAGGCCGAGGCGATCCTCCTCGTCCGGCATGCGGAACGGGCGCCGGAGCCCGCCGAAGATCCGGGGCTCACCTCCGTGGGGGAGGAGCGGGCCCGGGAGTTGGCACGGCTCCTCTCCGGGGCCGGCATCACGGCCATCCACTCCACGGACACGCGGCGCACACGGGACACGGCCGCGCCCCTTTCGGAACTCCTGGGCCTGTCCGTGGAGTCCTATGGGGCCGGCGACCTGGAGGGTTTCGGCGCCGGGCTCCGGGGCCGGCCCGGCCGCCATCTCGTGGTGGGGCACAGCAACACCACTCCCGAGCTGGCCCGGGCGCTGGGGGGGGAGGGGTACGGGCCCATCGAGGAAGGCTGGGAGTACGACCGGCTCTATCTGCTGACCCGCGATGGGGACGGGGGGGTGACCACGCTCCTCCTCCGCTTCGGTCCTCCCGTCTCCGGGTCCTGACCCTCCACGCCGCCCTCCCCCCTCCGGCCGTGTCACCCTCCCCCATGGACCCCCACCCCACCCCCGCGCCGGAGCCCGCGTGACCCGCCAATGGTCCATCCGGGCCCACCTCATCACCCTGGTGTTGGCGGTGGTCATTCCCCTGGCGACGCTGGAGGTCTACTCCATCTACCAGGAGGCCCGGAGGAGCGTGGAGCAGGCCGAAGAGGGACTCCTCGGCCTGGCGGAGTTCGTGAACGCGTCGGTGGGGCAGTTCCTGGGCGACGGCCGGAGCCTCCTCAAGGACCTGGCCGTCCGACCCGAGGTGGTGGCCATGGACTCCCAGGCGTGCGGGGATCTCCTCGAGGGGCTGAACGATTTCTTTCCCCAGTACACCAACCTCTTCGTCACCGACCTGGAAGCCCGCCTGGTCTGCTCCGGGATACCTCCGGTGGATCCCGTCCCGGAACCACCGTTCGAGAGCGAGTGGTTCCAGGGAGTCCTGGCCACCGGGGAGGTCACCCTCGGAAAGCCCCACCGGGGCCTCCTGTCCGACCTCTGGAACGTGGTGATGGCCTATCCCCTCCGGGACGACGCGGGGGAGACCATCGGCGTGGTGGCCCTTGCGGTGGACCTGATGCGGATCCAGGAGCTCCTGGTGTCTCCGGCGCTGGCCGGGGGGGTGGTGATCACCATCGACGACCTGGACGGGGTGGTGGTGGCCCGCTCCATGGACTCCGAGCTCTGGGTGGGGCGGTCCCTCCCCCCCAGTGGGCTGCCCGCCGAGGTTCTGGAGGGTGCCGGGGGCGTCACCCGGGCCGAGGGGGCCGAGGGAGAGGACCGGCTATGGGGTTTCACGGCCGTCACCGGCTCCCCATGGAGGATCTGGGCCGGAGTCCCCACCGAGGTCCTCTACGGCCCCATCCGGGAGACGGCCATCCAGCGGGCGGCCCTGGCGGTGGTGCTCCTTTCCCTGGTGGGGATCCTGGCCATCCTCCTCTACCGGCGCATCGCCATCTCCCTCATCCGCCTCATGTGGGAAGCCCGTCAGGCTGCCCGGACCGACGGACGGAGGGCCCTCTCCGTCCGGGGGCCGCGGGAGGTGCGCGCGGTGGCGCAGGAGTTCAACCGGACCCTGGAGGCGCGGAGCGAGGCCGAGGAACGGTACCGGCGGAGCCTTGCCCGGTACCGCTCGGTCACCACCAACGCGGCCTTCGGGATCTTCGCCGTGGATGGGGACGGCCGGCTGCTGGAGGCCAACCCGGCCCTGGCCGAGATGCTGGGGTACGCCACCCCGGCGGAGCTCCTGGAGGTCCCCCTTCCGGAGCTGTTCGGGAACCCCCGGGAGGCCCTCTTGCTGGCGCCATCCGGGAACGGGGGGGGGCGTCTGGGACCGGTGGAGGTGGTGTGGGTCCGGCAGGACGGTGACCCCCTCACGGTACGCCTGAGCGGGAACGTGATCCGGACCGGGGAGGGGGAGGAGATCCGGGAGCTCATCGCCGAGGACGTGACGTCCCAGCGCGTCCTGGAAGCCCGGGTGCGCCAGTCCCAGAAGATGGAGGCGGTGGGGCGCCTGGCCGGTGGGGTGGCCCATGACTTCAACAACCTCCTCACCGTCATCACCGGCTCGTCCCATCTCCTCCTGTCGGACCTGACGCCCGGGGATCCGTCCCGGGAAGGGGTGGAGGAGGTCCTGGACGCCGCGAACCGGGGCGCCTCCCTGACCCGACAGCTCCTGGCCTTCAGCCGGAAGCAGGTCCTCCAGCCCCGGGAGCTGGACCTGAACCGGGTGGTGGGGGAGATGGAATCCTTCCTGGGACGCCTGGTGGGGGAGAAGGTGCAGCTGGGGACGGATCTGGCTCCCGAGCTTCCCGCCGTGCGGGCCGATCCCGGCCAGATCCAGCAGGTGATCATGAACCTGGTCCTGAACGCCCGGGATGCCATCGAGGTCACCGGGCCCGTCACCATCCGGACCCGGCAGGTCCACCTGGAGAGGGATCCCGTCCGCGCACCCGTGGACCTGCCGCCGGGGCGGTATGTCACCCTGGAGGTGGAGGACCCGGGGATGGGGATCGACCCGGAGATCCAGAGCCGGATCTTCGAGCCGTTCTTCACCACGAAGTCGGAGGGTACGGGACTGGGGCTCGCCACCGTCTACGGCGTGGCCGTCCAGAGTGGGGGGCAGGTCCTTGTGAAGAGCGAACCCGGGCGGGGAAGCCGGTTCACCGTCTACCTTCCCGTGGTGGAGTGAGGGGTCGGACCCCCTTCACCCCCCGACCCCGTAGAAGGTGGGCGCCGCAGGCCCCACCGGAAGCCCGAGCCCGAAGACCCACAGGTAGAATACGGCCACCCACCCCACCAGGAAGACCATGGAGTACGGGAGCATGATGGCCACCAGCGTCCCGATCCCCAGCTTCCGGTCGTAGCGGGCCGCGAAGGCCAGGATGAGGCCGAAGTAGCTCATCATGGGAGTGATGATGTTGGTGGTGGAGTCGCCGATCCGATAGGCGGCCTGCACGAGCTCCGGCGAGTACCCCACCAGCATGAGCATGGGGACGAAGATGGGGGCGGTGATGGCCCACTGGGCGGAGGCGCTCCCCAGGGCCAGGTTCACCAGGCAGCACATGAGGATGAAGGGGATGAAGACCAGGGGGCCCGTGAGCCCGATGGCCTGGAGGACATCCGCTCCCACCACCGCCGTGACGCTCCCCAGGTTGGTCCATCCGAAGAAGGCCACGAACTGGGCCGCGAAGAAGACGAGGACGATGTAGAGCCCCATGGAGCTCATGGCGGCGGACATCCCCTCCACCACGTCCCGGTCCGAACGCATGGTCCCCGTCACCCATCCGTAGACGAACCCCGGAACCACGAAGAAGACGAAGATCAGTGTCACCATCCCCCGGAGGAACGGGGAATCCAGGACATCCCCCGTCTCCGGGTTCCGGAGCACCCCCCATTCGGGGACCACCGCCAGGAGGAGGAGGGCCACCAGCCCCAGCGTGGCGAGTCCCGCCATCCAGAGACCGCGGACCTCCAGGGGAGTGAGGGGGTCGGTGGTCTGCTCTCCAAGGGCCTCGTGGTCGGCCTCGCTGTCGTCGTACACCCCCAGCTTGGGCTCCACGATGCGGGCGGTGACCCACCACCCCATGAGGGTCACCACGAAGGTGCTCACGATCATGAAGTACCAGTTCACCGCCGGGTGGACGGTATACTCCGGATCGATGAGCCGGGCGGCCTCCTCGGTGATCCCGGCCAGGAGCGGGTCCACCGTGCCGATGAGGAGGTTGGCGCTGTACCCGGCCGAGACCCCGGCGAAGGCGGCGGCCAGCCCCGCGAAGGGATGCCGCCCCAGGGCATGGAAGATCACCGCCGCCAGGGGGATGAGGACCACATATCCCATTTCGGCGGCGGTGTTGGAGATGACCCCGGCGAAGACCACGGCTCCGGTGACGAGGTGGGGCGGGGCCCGGAGGACCAGCCCGCGGATCAGCGCCGAAAGGAGCCCCGCCCTCTCGGCCACCCCGATCCCCAGGAGGGCCACCAGCACCGTCCCCAGGGGAACGAACCCGGTGAAGTTCGTCACCAGGTTCTCCACGATGCGCCGGAGTCCCTCTCCGTTCAGGAGGCTCACCGCCACGATCTCGCCGGTGGGGCTGCGACCGGCGGCCCCCACCGGCCGGGGGTCGGTGACGCTCACCCCGAGCCACCCGGCCACTCCGCTGACCAGGACCACCCCCAGGGCGAAGAGGGCGAAGAGGGTCACCGGGTGGGGGAGGAGGTTCCCCATCCGCTCCACGAAGTCCAGGAAACGGGTGAACCACCCGGTCCGGGCCGTCTCTTCGTAGGTCTTCCGTGTCCCTGACCTCATCGGTTCCCCCTCATCCGCCGGTGGGGTTCAGTCGCCAGAGCTCCCAGTTCCAGACCAGGTCCCACCCCAGCCAGAGGACGTACGGGGCCAGGAAG
>JBJHCB010000205.1:0-377 GCA_050485805.1 Gemmatimonadota bacterium
GAGGAGCTGGCTCGGGAGCTCCACCCAGTCCCAGGCCACGTTGATCCCCCCACGTCCCTCGATGGGGACCTGGGAGGTGCAGTGGTGGAGGAGGTGGCCGAACTCGTGGAAGAGGGTTTCCACGTCCCGATGTCCCAGGAGGGCCGGACGCTCCTCCCCCGGCGGAGGGAAGTTGGCGGCGATGGCCCCCAGGTGGGGGTCGAAGCCGCCCTCCGGCGTGGGCCCGCCGTAGATGAAGTCGTTCATCCAGGCCCCCTGCCGCTTCTCCGGTCGGGGGAAGAGGTCGGCGTAGAACGCCCCCAGCAGGGTCCCGTCCCGGTCGCGGATCTCGTAGAACCGGACCTCAGGGTGCCACGTGTCGTGGGTCTCCCGCTCCT
>JBJHCB010000205.1:387-5306 GCA_050485805.1 Gemmatimonadota bacterium
CTCCTCCACCCGGAGTCCGAAGAGCCGCTCCGTGAGGCGGAAGAGCCCCTCCACCACCCGCTCCACGGGGAAGTAGGGACGGAGCTCCTCCTCGTCCAGATCGAAGCGCTCCTTGCGGAGGCGCTCCATGAGCCATGCCACGTCCCAGGGGCGCAGCTCCGGGAGCCCCTCGGTGTCGGCCTGGGCCCGCAGTTCGTCCAGGTCCCGCTCCCAGTGGGGTCGCGTCCGCTCCACCATGTCGGCCACGAAGGAGCGTGCCCGGTCGCCGGTCCGGGCCATCTGCTCCTCCAGCCGGTAGTCGGGGAAGTCGGGGAACCCCAGGAGGCGGGCCTTCTCGGTGCGGAGCTCCAGGATCCGGGGGATGAGGGGACGGTTGTCCCAGGGCTCCTGGGAGCCACGGGCCAGGAAGGCCCCGTGGATCTCCCGGCGGAGCTCCCGGTCCGACGCGTGCTTCATCACCGCCTCGAAGGAGGGGTGGTCCAGGGTGAGGATCCACCCCTCCCGTTCCGATTCCTGTGCCTTCCGCCGGAAACGGGCCCGGGCGTCAGCGGGGATCCCCTCCATGCGGGACTCGTGGGTGACGTGGTACGCGTAGCCCGCCGTGGCGTCCAGGACGTTCTCGGAGAATTTCTGCCCCAGGCGGGAAAGCTCCACCTCGATCTCCTCCAGCCGGGCCCGGTCCCCGGAGGGGAGATCCGCCCCGGACCGCTGGAAGTCACGGACCGTCTTGTCCAGGTGCCGACGGCGCAGGGCGTCCAGGGTGTCCGCTTCGGGACCCCCGGCGTAGGCCTTGAGACGGGCCCAGATCCCCTCGTTCAGATAGAGGCGGGACCAGAAGAGGGAGACCTCGGGAAGGACCTCGTTCCAGGCCTCCCGGAGCTCGGGGCTTTCCGCCACCGCCAGGAGGTGCTGCACCGGGGTGGTCCCGCGCCGCACCCGTTCGGTGAGGGCGTCGAAGGGTCCCAGCACATCGTCCCACCCTTCGGCGGGTCCCGCGTCGGCCAGGACGCGGATCCGCTCCTCGGCCTCCGCCAGGAGGGCTCGGATCCCCGGAGCCACGTGCTCGGCCCGGATCCGGTGGAAGGGGATCCGGAAGGACCGGTCCAGGAGGGGGTTGGCCGCAGCGGGGCCGGGAGCAGCCGGGGTCTGGGTCATGGGCGGACGGGGTCCTGGGCGGTGGGAGGCGGGTCCGGAACGACGGAGGAGGGACGCCCCGGAGGGCGGGGCATCACCCGGGGAACCGCTCCTGCCCGGGCTGGCACGCGGGCCAGGTCATCTGCTCCCCGGTCTGGGGGCTCACCGGAAGGACCCGCCGCTCCCGGGAGACCCGCTCCGGGTCCTCGGAAGCCAGGTACGCCAGGGAGGCCACCAGCACCGCGTTGCTGCGGACCTCCTCGAAGACCACCTTGTCGAAGGTATCCCGGTTGGTGTGCCAGGTATGGGTGAAGTAGCTCCAGGGGTGGGCGCTCAGGTTGAAGCCGGGTGCCCCGGAGCAGATGAAGGAGGCGTGATCGGTCCCGCCGGCCCCGGGGATTCCGGGGAGCTGGAGGGTGATGTGCCGGGTGACCTCCTCGGGGATCTGGGCCAGCCAACGCCCCCAGTGGGCGCCCGCCTCCACCAGTCCCTGGGTGGAGATGTTGATGACCCGTCCCGTCCCGTTGTCCTGGTTGAAGAGGGCCTGCAGGTTCTCCACGATGTCCGGGTTCATGGCGGCGAACCGGCGCGACCCGTTGAGCCCCTGCTCCTCCCCGCCCCAGAGGGCGATCATGATGGTGCGCCGGGGGTTCGGGTGCACCTGGGAGAGGATCCGCATGGTCTCCATCATGAGGATGGATCCGGTGCCGTTGTCGGTGGCGCCGGATGCCCCGTCCCAGGAATCGAAGTGGGCGGAGAGGAGGACGAACTCGTCCGCCAGGTCGGAGCCCGGGATCACGCCGATGGAGTTGAAGACCGGGACCTCGCCCAGCGCCTCGGAGGAGGCGTTCACCCGGAGACGGGGGCCCATTCCGTTCTCGGCCAGGCGGGCCACCAGCCCGTAGTCCTCGCAGGAGAGCTCCAGGGTGGGGGTCCGGTCGGTGTTCGTGCCGAAGATCCGCTGGATCCCGATGTCCCCGGGCCAGTTGGACTGGAGGATCCCCGCCGCTCCCGCCTCCTCCAGGAGGAGCCGGACCTCGTTGGCGTTTCCGGGAAGGCGCTGCTGGAACGCTTCCGCCGCCGCCTGCCGGGCCGACTGCATCCGCTCCAGCGCGCCCTCCGTCCCGAACTGGCCGTAGTGGCTGTCGGGACGGCAGGTGGGCTGTGGGAAGGAGATGGCCACGAAGCTCCCGGGCACATCCCGGGCGAGCCAGGCATCGAACTCCGCCCGGGTCTCCCACTCCGGGAGGACCACCACGGGGCCCTCCACCGGTCCGTCGGTGGGTGGGCTCCACGCCGACATCATCCCTTCCAGCGTCCGGACCCGGGGAGCCACCAGGTCGATGTGGGTGGGCCCCCGGTCCCATCCCCGCCAGGTGCCGTACTGCTCGTTCCGCGCCTCGATTCCCCACCCCTGGAGGGTCCGGACGGCCCAGTCATGGGCCCGGTCCATCCCGGGCGCTCCCGTGAGGCGGGGGCCGATGGAGTCCAGGAGCTGGAGGCCGAGGCGCTCCAGCTCGGAATTCTCCATGGCCTCCGTCCAGATCCGGTCCAGGACCGCGTCGTCCGCCGGAATGGACTGGGCGGAGGAGGGCGCGGCCCAGGAAGCGCCTCCCAGGAGGAGGGCCAGGGAAAGGGAGAGCACGGCGGAGGAGGGGGGGAGGAGTCTCGTCATGGCTGTCCGGGTCGGGGAACCTACCCTTGCCCCCCGGAGGCTCCGGGGAAGCGGTGTGCGAAGGCGCTCCGGGCCTTGGCGACCTTGGGAGCCACCACGGCCTGACAGTAGCCGGTATGGGGGTTCCGGGCAAAGTAGTCCTGGTGCTCGGGCTCGGCGGGCCAGAAGGTCCCCAGGGGCTCGAGCTGGGTCACCAGGGGAGCCCCCCAGAGGTCCTCCCGGGCCAACTCCTCCATCACCGAACGGGCCTCGGCCTCCTGCTCCGGGGAATGATGGAGGATGATGGATCGATACTGGGTTCCGATGTCGTTCCCCTGCCGATCCGGGGTGGTGGGGTCGTGGATGGTGAAGAAGATGCGCAGGAGCTCCCGGAAGGAGATCTCCGCCGGATCGAACTCCACCTGCACCACTTCGGCGTGCCCCGTCGTGCCGCTACACACCTGACGGTAGGAGGGGTCGGGCTGGTGTCCGCCGGCATAGCCGCATGTGACGTCCAGGATCCCCTCCATGGGGCGATACACGGCATCGAGGCACCAGAAGCATCCGCCCCCGAGGGTGGCGGACCGGGAATGGGAAGGGGAGGAGGAGGTGGACATCTTGCTCTCGGGGAAGGGGGCGGACAGGCGAGGGACGACCGGAACGTGGGGAGGGGTCAGGCCCGGACCAGGCGCACCCGGCTCTTCCCATAGAGCTCCCGGAGCGCCTCGAGGGTCTCGTCCACCGGGTCCACCCGGAGAGAGCGGGACCGGAGCCTGGGAGCGGAGCCGTTGCCATTCCCCACCCGGAGCTCCAGGGGAGCCCGGCCGGGGTGGGTCCGGAGGAGGTCCCGGGTCTGCTGCAGCAGTTCACCCTCCAGGGCCTGCCCCGGTTCCACCTCGATGGCCACCGCCAGTCGTCCACTCCGTCGCACCGTCTCCACCAGCTCCGCCCCGTCCAGGAAGAGGGGGGGCGCCTCCTCGTCCCGTTCCCGACCGGAGACCTTCCCCCGGAGGAGGACCACGGCGTCCTGCTGCAGGAGGTCCCGGGCCTCCTGCCAGACCTCCCGGAAGGCGAGCACGGTGGCCGTGCCGTAGAAGTCCTCCACCGTGATCCGGCCCCACTCCGATCCGTCGCGGCGGGAGATCTGCCGGGCCACCCCCGTCACCACGCACGCCAGCTCCACCTCCCCCCCGGCGAAGTCGGCCAGGTTCCCGGTGTGGGCGGATCCGAAGGCCCGGGCCAGGTCCCGGTACCGATCCATGGGGTGGCCCGAGATGAAGAAGCCCAGGGCCTCCTTCTCCCGGGCGAGGCGGTCCTGTTCGTCCCATTCGGGAACGGTGGGGAGGGTGGGCGCGGGGCGCTCCGCTTCCGCCGGGCCCCCGTCGAAGAGGGAGGCCTGCCCGGCGGCGGCCTCCGCCTCCCGGGCCTGCACCTCGCCGTACGCGGTGTCGAGCCCTGCCAGGAGCTGGGCCCGGTGGCCGAAGGCATCCAGGGCCCCGGCGGCGATGAGGGCCTCGCAGGCCCGCTTGTTCAGGGCCCGCAGGTCGATGCGCTCCAGGAAGTCGAAGAGGGAGGTGAACGCTCCCCCCTCCTCCCGGGCCCGGAGGATGGATTGCACGGCGCCGGACCCCACTCCCCGCACGGCCCCCAGCCCGAAGCGGACCCGCTGTCCGTCGATGGAGGTGAACTTCCACCCCGACTCGTTCACGTCGGGGGGGAGGACCTCCACCCCCTCCTCCAGGTGGGGGAGAGCCCGGGGGAGGTCCCGGCATTCGGCAATGTACTTCACCACGCTCTCCGTCTTGTCCAGCACCGACGAGAGGAGCGCCGCCATGAACTCCGCCGGGTAGTGGGCCTTGAGCCAGGCGGTGTGGTAGGAGAGGAGGGAGTAGGCGGCGGAGTGGGACTTGTTGAAGCCGTACCGGCCGAAGGTCTCGATCTGCTCCGCCAGGTCCTCCGCCAGCCGCTTCTCCGTCCCCCGCTCCACCGCCCGGGAGATGAATGTGCCCAGCTCCGCCTTGATGAGGGCGGCGTCCTTCTTCCCCACCGCCTTCCGGAGGACGTCGGCTTCCGCCAGGGAGAAGCCCGCCAGGAGGTTGGCGATGCGCATCACCTGCTCCTGGTAGACGAT
>JBJHCB010000206.1:0-5294 GCA_050485805.1 Gemmatimonadota bacterium
ACCGCCGCCAGCCGGCCCTCCGCGGGAGCGAGGGCGTCCCGCTGGGAGGCTCCCCGGGGGGTGGTGACGAGGAGGGCCCGCTCCACCCCCATGGCCTCCAGCTCGGGGCCGGTGTCCCCGGTCGCGCCGGATCGGAAGACCACCCGGAGGGGTCGGGTGACATGGAGGAAGTCCCGGAGGAAGGCGCGCGCCCCAGGGCCCGGTGCACCCCCGGTCCCGATCCCCCCCTCCGCAGCGGCCCCTTCCGGCGCCGGGACCCCGTCCCCCGTGGTCACGGGGCCAGGAGGCGGTCCATGAGGTCCCGGGTGAAGGCGATCTCGTCGTCGTTGACCAGGTGGCCCATCCCCGGGTAGATCCGCTTCGTCACCCGGGCACCCATGGCCTCGAACACCCCGGCGCTCTCGTGAACCCGCTCCTCGGGGACGTGGCCATCCACATCGCTGCACCCCAGGAAGATGGGGGTCTCGGCGAAATCCCCGTCCGTTTCCCAGGTGGTCCCCGGCGGACCCAGCAGCCCCCCGCTATAGAGGACGACCCCTCCGTAGCGTGCCGGATTCCCATAGGCGAACTCTGCCGTGAGGCAGGCTCCCTGCGAGAACCCCAGGAGGAGCACACGATGGCGGGAGACCCCGGCGTCCAGCACCTGCTCCACCAGGGACCGGATGACGGAGAGCCCGGATGACCGCCCGGGTTCGTTGGCGTCATGGGGAGCCAGGAAGGAGTGGGGATACCATGTACTCCCCCTGGCCCCGGGGGCCAGGTAGGTGAAGCCGGGGCGGTCCAGGGTTCGAGCCAGATCGAGGATGTTCCGGGGTCCCGCGTTCCGGCCGTGGACCAGGATGGCAACGGCCGGGCTCTCTCCCAGCGGAGCACCGGCCCACCCCACGGACTCCCCGGCGTGGGGGGGGAGGGCACCCCCTGTGGACGGGAAGGGGGGATGGGCCGAGGACTCGCTCATGGTCCCTCCCCCTCCGAGGGTCCCCCCCGGGGCGGCCGGGGAGGGTTCACCGCCGGATCCACCGCGGGGTCGATCCCGGGCAGAGCGGCCTCGATCTCGGTGCGGTTGTGCTCCTCCCATGACGGGAGCTTGAGCCCGGTCCCCAGCTCCCCCACCTCCTCGTCCAGGGTGAAGCCCGGTCCCAGGGTGGCGATCTCATACAGGATCCCGCCTGGCTCCCGGAAGTAGATGGACCGGAAGTACTGGCGGTCCCGCACCGGGGTCACCTGGAATCCCATCCGGGTCAGGCGCTCCCGGAAGGCGTTCTGCTCGTCCTCCCCGGACACGGCCAGGGCCACATGGTGCACCGTCCCCAGACCGTTCACGGCGTCGGGGGCATGCTCCGATTCCAGGATCTCCAGGAACCCGCCGGGGCGCCCCGAAGCGGTGGCCACCCGGGTCCGGGACCCGGCCCGGTCCACCACCTCGAGCCCCAGGATGTCCGTGAGGAAGCGGACGGAGCGTTCCCCGTCCCGGACCACCAGGGTCACGCCGTGGATCCCCCGGATGGCCGCTCCGGGCTCCATCCCCTCCGGCACCCAGGGCTCCCGTTCGTCACCGGGGCCTTCCCGGAGCTCGATCTGGAGCCCCGAGGGGTCGTCCACCATGAGGGCCCGTTCCCCGAAACGCACCCCGGGCTCCGAGACCTCGAGACCCAGATCCTGGAACCGCGCCCTCCAGAATCCCAGGGTCCCGGGAGGGACGGAGAAGGAGGTCACGGTGATCTGCCCTGCGCCCTTCACCCCCACCCGGACACCCTTCCCCGCATAGGGGAACGTGGTCATCAAGGTGGAGGGCGAGCCCCGCTCGTCCCCGTAGTAGAAGTGGTAGACCCCGTGGTTGTCGAAATTCACGGTCTTCTTCACCAATCGGAGTCCCAGGACCCGGGTGTAGAAGGCCACGTCCGGAGAGGTCTCCGCCACCGTGGCGGTGACGTGGTGGAGGGAGGGGATGACGGGGGGCATGGGCGGACCTTCCGGAGTCCGGGGGAGTGGCCGGGGGGATGACCCTACCGGCGCATGGAAACGGGGCGGGGGCCCTGGGGGTCGCGCGACCGCCGGGGCCCCGGGGCGGGCGCCTGGAGGGCCCCTGGAGGCGCTCACAGGAGGCACCCACAGGACGCGCTCACGTCAACGGGCGCAGATGGACGCGCCCACATGGACCCGCTCACAGGGACAGGGCACGCTGCGCCCAGCCCCAGGCACCTGCCCTTCCCCCGCCCGAACCCTTCTGGGAACGGGGAGTTCCGGGGACAGGGTCGGGTCCCCTGTGGTCCGCCGCCGTTGGCGGCGCGGGGGGACCGGATGCCGGCGAAGGGATTCCGGGGGACGCGGCCCTCCGCCTGCGGAACCGCGTCGGCACCCCAACGGAATCGCGCCAGCCCCTCAGGGGACCAGGGGGAGGAAGGCCGGGAGGAGGGCCACCACCACCACGAGGACCAGGAGGGTGAGGGGGACCCCGACCCGGACATAGTCCGCGTATCGGTACCCCCCGGGGCCCATGACCAGGACGTTGGCAGGGTGGGCCACCGGGCTGGAGAGGCTGGCCGCCGAAAGGGCCACCCCCATGAGCAGGGCGTGGGGGGAGAGGGAGAGCTCCGTCGCCGCCGTCAGGGCGATGGGGGCCATGACCACCACCAGCGCCACGCTGGGACTGGCCTGGGCGCCCAGGGCGGTGAGGAGGCAGAGGGCCGCCAGGACGGCCCGGGGTCCCAGTTCTGCAGCGCCCCCCAGGACGGCGTCCGCCACCAGCCGGGCCGCCCCGGTCCGGTCCATGGCGATCCCCAGGGGAAGCATTCCGCCGATGAGGACCACGGCGGGCCACTCCACCGCCCGGTAGGCCTCCTCGGGGGTCAGGCAGCGGGTGAGGATGGCCAGGGTGGCCCCGGCCACCACGGCGATGGCGATGGTCACCCACCCCAGGAGTACGCTGAGGAGGACCGCGACCAGGATGCCCACGGCCACCGGGGCAAGCCGGGCCCTGGGGGGCTCCTGGAGCGCCTCGGTGAGGACCAGGAACTCCGGGTCCCGGGCCAGGAGGGCCAGGGGGCGGCGGGGACCGAAGACCAGGAGGGAATCCCCGAACTCCAGGGGCATGTCCCTCAGGTTCGTCCGATACGCCCGCCCTCCCCTCCAGATGGCCAGGACCGAGAGGCCCCATCGATCCCGGAACCCGATCTCCCTGGGAGTGAAGCCCACCAGCTTCGATCGAGGGGAGAGGACCACCTCCAGGAGTCCCACCCGGTCGGACTCGAGCTCCTCCAGGAGGTCTCCCTCCTCCGCCTCGATCTCCAGCTTCCGGAAGGCGCGCAGGACCTCCAGGGTCCCGGGATGGGTCTTCACGAGGAGGAGGTCCCCCGACTCCAGTGCGGTGTGGCCGGTGGGGAGGAGAATCGTCTTCCCGCCCCTCCGGACTCCCAGGACCCGGAGGGCCGCCGCGTCTCCCAGGCGGGCTTCCTCCAGGGTCCGGCCATGGAGGAGGGAGCCGGGAGTGATGCGAAGGGCGAAGAGGCGCTCCTGGAGTTGGAAGTCCCGGAGGGCCTCCTGCGGGGAGGGGCGGCGGAGGAGCTCCAGTTCCCCCCCGGTACCGAGATCCTCCAGGGTCGATGGAGGGCCCTGGAGGAGGATCCGGTCGCCCGTCTCCAGGGGAAGGCGTCCCACCCCGGTCCGCCGGAGGGTCTCCCCCCGCCGGAGGGCCAGCGCCAGCACACCCCGATCCGCCAGGAGGTCGGCGTCCACGGCCGTGTACCCCAGCAGGGGCGAATCGGCGGGAACCCGGAACTCCCCCAGCCCCACCCCGGGGGATGCCAGATGGCCCTCGGGGTCCGCCTCACCCTCCACCAGCTCCAGGTGCCGCCGCCCCTGGATCTCCACCAGGAGATCCGGACGGCCCTGCACCACCAGGCGATCCCTTCCCCGGAGGCGGAACCCGGGCCCGGGGGCCGCCTGCACCTCGCGCCCCCGCCGGATGGAGAGGACGTGCAGGCCCAGGGCCGAGCCCAGGCGGCTTTCCCCCAGCGTCCTCCCGTCCAGGAGGGATCGGGGGGGGATCCGCACCCGGAAGAGGCGCTCCTGGAGGGCATAGCTCTCCGCCATGTCCCGTTCGGCGGGGCGGCGTACCTCGTCCCGTGGATCCCGAACCGGGAGGAGGCGGCGGCCCACCAAAAGGATGAAGGCCATGCCCGTACCCAGGATGGCCAGCGCCGGCGGGGTGAAGTCGAAGAGGCGGAAGGGCGCGAACCCCTGCTGCAGCAGGATGTCGCTCACCAGGATGTTGGGAGGGGTCCCCACCAGGGTCAGGAGACCCCCCATGAGGCAGGCGAGGGCCAGGGGGAGGAGGAACCGCGAGGGCGCATGGCCGGTGCGCCGGGTGATGTCCATGACCACCGGGAGGAGCATGGCCGCCACCCCCACGTTGTTCATGAAGGCGGAGAGGGTGGCCGCCGTGACCATGATCACCAGGAGGAGGCGGGCCTCTCCCGTCCCGGCCACCCGCAGGATCTGTCGCCCCATGGCCCGGGCCACCCCGGTTCGACCCAGGGCGGCGCTCAGGACGAACATCCCCGCCACCGTGGCCACTGCGGGACTGCTGAACCCCGAAAGGGCCTCCGCTGGGGTCACCACCCCGGAAAGGGCGAGGGTGGCCAGGACCAGGAGGGCGGTGACGTCCATGCGGACCCACCCCGTGACGAACAGGAGCATGGCTCCCGCGAGGGTGGCGAGGACGAGGGGGATCTCGGGGGTCATGCCTCCCGGCGGGCCGCCCCGACCGGGCTCATCGTCCCGATCGGGTAGGGGTGGGAAGGATCCGGGGGGAAGCTACGCCGGCTCCCGGGAGCGGGAAAGCGGTCGGACGTGCGGGGCGGGCATGGGCCACGTCACCGCCCGGGGGGAGGGGGCATGAAGACCGCGGCCCGCCTCTCCGTATCCGGAGCAGACCCCGCGTCACGCCTTCCACCCAAACCCCGGTTCCCATGCGCTTCCCTCCCCACCTTCTCCCCCTTCCCAGCGGTCTCCTCCCGGCGGGAGCCCTCCTGCTCGTGGGGGCTCTCATGGTGGGCTTCATCCCGGGCGCCCCTCCCGTCCTGGACCCGGCGGCTTCCGGGACTCCCATGCCCGGGGCCTCCGGGCCGGACACCCCCACCTCCCCCGACGTAGTGGGAAGCTGGGAGGGAGCCCTGACCGTCACCCCCGACATGCGGCTCCGCCTCGTCTTCCACGTTGCCCAGGCGCCCGACGGGTCCCTCGAGGCCACCATGGATTCCCCCGACCAGGCGGCCCGGGGGATCCGGGTAGCC
>JBJHCB010000207.1:0-5251 GCA_050485805.1 Gemmatimonadota bacterium
ACTCGACACCGCACCCGACCGGCTCGTCACGTCGAGTGGCCGCGGCTCCCGCTCGTTCGATCACTCAGCCATTCTAGAGCATGGGTCGGGGCGAAGCAAGCGAGCCCGACGAACCGCCGGCCGGCCCCGGCCGATTCCCGATCCCGCCCCTTCGCACTCCTCGTGTCAAAGGCGGAGCGATCGCCATGACCGGGCGAGGCCAGACGCCCCCGGGCCCCCCGGGGTCGGGCCCGTGCCCGGGGGGGGGGGGGGGAGCGGGGGAACGCCGGGGGCTCCCCAGGTCATGACCGGCTGGTGGGAGCCAGGGGTCCACGCCCAGGTGGCGGCCCTCCATCGCACGCCTGAGGGCCGAAGCTGGCTCCTGGTGGGAGAGGAGGAGTTCGGGTGTCCCACCTGCCTGGCCCGAACCGGACCCCACGACGAAGGGTTCCGGGGAGGCGTCCGGATCCTGTCCATGGAGGACCCCGAAGCCCCGGTGGAGGTGGCCCGATTCGAGGTGCCCGAGGCGGGGGTCCGGAACCTGGTGGTGGAGGGGGCCCGGCTCCTGACGGCCCATGGCCAGGGGGGGCTGCGGGTCGTGGACCTGTCGGGGGAGCTACGGGGGGACCTCTACCGGCAGGGAAGGGAAGCGGCATGGCTCCCCACCGGGCATCCCGGGGGCTGGGTCCCGAATGCGCCCATGGCCCGGGGGGTGCGGGTCCACCGGGGGCACGTCTTCGTGTCGGATCTGAATTCCGGGCTCTGGGTCGTGCGCCTCGGGTCCCCTCCACCGGGCCCCTGATGGCCGACGGATATCCGGTTCCCGCCGGGATCCACCGGGAGGAGCTCCTGGTCCGGCGGAGTCGCTTCATCGCCACGGTGGGTCATGCCCCCGACGCGGCGGCGGCCCATGCCCTGGTGGAGGGGCTGCGGGCGGAGTTCCCCGATGCCACCCACACCTGCTGGGCGTTCGTGGCGGGGCCTCCCGGCGACACGGGGCGGGTGGGGATGAGCGACGATGGGGAGCCCCACGGCACGGCGGGACGCCCCATGCTCACCGTCCTGCTCCACTCCGGGGTGGGGGAGGTGGTGGCGGTGGTGACACGCTACTTCGGGGGGGTGAAGCTGGGGAGGGGAGGACTGGGACGGGCCTACGGGGCGGCGGTGGCGGACGCCCTGGAGCGGATGCCGCGCCGGCTCCAGGTGGAGCGGGTCCTCCGGGAGATCTCGGCCGACTATTCCCACGTGGACGGGATCCTGAGGCTCCTGGACGACGTGGCCGCGGAGCGGGTGGCGGAGGAGTGGGGGGGGCGGGTCCGGATCCGGGTATCGGTCCCGGAGCGGGCCCTGGGTCGCCTGGAGACCGGGGTGGCGGAGATCTCGGGGGGGTGCGCCGGGGTGGAGCCCCTTCCCGAGGGGGGGGAGGGCTGACCCCGGGGCTTCACGCCGGGCCCTGCCCCCATCGGGTCCCTATCCGTTCCCCGGGTCGTTCCCCGGCCTCCCGCCCGTGGTATCGGGCCGGGGGGGGGCCGGACGGCGGTTCAGGTCGATCCGCCGCAGCTGTTCCACGGTCTCGTTCAACTCCCGGATCCGCTGCTCCTGCTGCGCGCCCTGCTGCCGGACGCCCTCCAGCTCCTCCAGGAGGCCCCGGATCCACTGCGCCTGCACCCCCTCCGGCGTGGCCGGATACTCCTCGGTGAGGCGGGTCAGGATGGAAAGGGCCCTCTCCGGATCCCGGTCCGGGGCTTCGGGAAGGAGGTGGAGGAGCCCCAGATGCCACAGGGCCTTCGCCCGGAGCTCCGCCGGGGGATTCCCTCCGTCCTCCTCCTCCCAGCGATCGAGGAGGTGCTGGATCCGGCTACGGGAGGCCGCGAAGTCGCCGATGGCCAGGAAGGCGGCCCCTTCCGCCAGGATCTCCTCGCTCCGGTCCCGAGGTGGAGGCGGGGGCGGCGAGGCCGGCATGACCTCCGGTGCGGAGCGTGCGGGGGGTGGGGGAAGGGTCTCCTCTCCACCCCCTCGTGTCCAGGTACACGCCGAGAGGGCGACGAGCACGGGAAGGGCGAGGGCCGCCCCCACGGGGGGGCGCCCCGGAGGCGCGAGGAGTCGGAGCATGGGACGTCCTACCCGACGGGGGCCGCAGAGGGTCCCTCGGCGGGGAGGGCCTCGCCCGGGACCACCGGGCTGGTCCGGGGAGCCCCGAATTCCAGGTCGGCCCACCGGAGGGGGAGAAGGGGCAGGAGGACCTGGAAGATGGAGCCCCCGCCCTCCCGGTCCTCCACCCAGATGGCCCCCTCATGGGCCTCCACCACCTGCCGCGAGATGGCCAGCCCCAGCCCGACCCCCTGGCCGTGGATGCGCTGGTTCAGGCGGACCTGGTGGAACTTCTCGAAGATCCCCTCCTTGTGTTCGTGGGGAACGCCGTTGCCCCGGTCCGCCACGGAGAGGAGGAGCCAGGGCCCGGTGCTTTCCCGGACGGCGTCCCTCCAGCGGGGGGGAAGGGAGTCGGGCGGGTGCCGGACTTCCCGCATCCGCACGTCGATGGCGTTCCCCGGGGGGGAGAACTTGACGGCGTTCCCCACCAGGTTCGAGACCACATCCCGGATCATGTCGGCGTCGCAGACCACCTCGGGGCCCACGCCGGGCCCCACGTCGCCCTCCACCCGGAGTTCCCGCTCCTCCAGGAGGGGGGCCAGCTCCTCCGCCACCGCCGCCACGATCTCCCCCGGATGGTGGCGTTGGGGGTGGTAGCGGAATGCTCCGGCCTCGAGCCGGGACACCTCGAGGAGGTTGGAGATCATTCCCGACAGTCGGATGGCGCTCTGGTGGGAGAGCTGGAGGAGGTGTTCCTGCTTCGGGGTGAGGGGTCCCGGGATCCGTTCCAGGAGGATGAGGACGGTCTCGTGGATGGCGGCCAGGGGTCCCTTGAGCTCGTGGGAGACGTGGGAGGTGAAGTCCCGCTTCATCTCCTCCAGCTCGTTGAGGCGCTCGGCCATCTCGTTGAAGTCCCGGGCCAGGTCGGCCAGCTCCTGGGGACCCGACGCCTCCAGCCGGTGGTCGAAACGCCCCCGGGAGAGCTCCCGGGTCCCCCGGGTGAGACGACGGAGGGGACCCGAGATGGAGAGGTAGAGGGTGCTTCCCACGACCACGGCGAAGGCCAGCCCCAGAAGGGCCCCCCACCACGCCACCTGCCGGGCCCGGTCGGCCGCCTCCGACGAGGCTTCGGCCCGGCGGGTCACCGCCATGTCGGTGGAGGCCAAAAGCCCCTCCAGGCCCACCCGCATCCCGTCCAATCCGGCCTCGATGCGGTCCAGCGGCTCGGGGTCGAAGGCGGACAGCGGCGTCGGCACCTCCCGGATCTCGCGAAGCTCCGCGGCCAGGGCCGTCTCCTGGTAGATCTCCCAGCCTTCCAGGGCCCGTCTCCGGAACTCGTCCTCCCCGTCATCCATGGGCAGGCTCCGGAGGGCGGTGAGATCTGCATCCACCGCCGCCTCCCAGGCCTCCCACTGCTCCAGGTATCCGGCGTCCCCGAGAAGGAGGAACTTGGCCGCGAACTCCCGCACGCCCTCCACCCCCTGCAGGAGGCGGATGGAGACCCTGGACGCGTCGAGGCGGGACCCCGAAAGCTCCCGGTTGATCTCCCGCATCTCCGAGAGGACCGAGAACTGATAGGCCACAAGCCCCAGGAAGAGCCCGGCCAGGAGGAGGAGCCCGAATCCGATCCGGGTGGTGATCCTCACCGGGTCTCCCCGTAGGCCTTCAGCTTGTTGTGGATCGTCCGGACGCTGACGCCCAGGCGGCGGGCCGTCTCGGTCTTGTTGTTCCCCGTCTCGTCCAGGGTGCGGAGGATGAGCTCCCGCTCCGCATCGGCCACCGTGGCGTCCGGGGGGAAGGCGTAGCTCCGGGCTCCGCCGCTCCGCTCGGGGTTGCGGACGTAGGGGGGGAGGTGCTCCGGGCCGATGGTGGGATCCGGGGTGAGGACCACGGCCCGTTCCACCAGGTTCCTGAGCTCCCGGACGTTGCCGGGCCAGGCGTAGCGCTCCATGGACTCCAGGGCCTCGTCGGAGAAGGTCCGAAGCTCCCGGTCGTGCTTCCGGGAGAGATCCGCGGCGAACGCCCCGGCCAGGAGGGCGATGTCGCCGTCCCGGTCCCGGAGTGCGGGGAGGTGGATGTGGAGGACGTTGAGCCGGAAATAGAGATCCTCACGGAGGATCCCCTCGTCCACGGCCTTCCGGGGGTCCCGGTTGGTGGCGGCCAGCGTCCGGACGTCGAAGGCCACCTCCCGGGAACCGCCCACCCGTCGGATGCGCGCCAGGTCCAGGACACGGAGGAGCTTGGGCTGAAGCTCCTTGGGCATCTCTCCGATCTCGTCCAGGAAGAGGGTACCGCCGTCGGCCAGTTCGAAGCAGCCGGCCCGGGACTCGGTGGCCCCGGTGAAGGCCCCCTTCTCGTGGCCGAAGATCTCGCTTTCCATGAGATCCCGGGGGATGGCGGCGGCGTTCACCGCCACGAAGGACCCGGAGGACCGGCGGCTCAGCCGATGGAGGGTTCGGGCCACCAGCTCCTTCCCCGTGCCGCTCTCCCCGGTGATGAGTACCGAGGCGTCGGAGGAGGCCGCGGAACGGATCAGACGGTAGGCCTCCTGCATCGCCGGGCTGGTCCCGATGAAGGGGTGGAGCCCGACTCCGGAGCCCTCCTCCCCTCCCTCCCCATCCTCGTCCTTCGCGGGTTCGGACGGGGGGACGGGCTTCTCGTCGGGGCGGTCGGCGGTCTTTCGGAGATACTCCTCCACCACCGCCTTCAGATTGGGGTAGTTGAGGGGCTTCGTGATGAAGTCCACCGCTCCCAGCTTCATGGCCTCCACCGCCATCTCCACCGAGGCGTGGGCGGTGAGGAGGATGACCGGACGGGTGGGGTCGTCCTTTCGGAGCTGGGCCAGGAGGGTCAGCCCCGAGGCTTCCGGCATGACCACGTCCGACAGGACGAGGTGGGGCTTCCAGTTCTCCGCCAGGCGGGCGGCGGTGGCAGCGTCCGGGGCCACCTGGACATGGAAGCCCCACCGCTGCAGGCGCATCTCCAGAGAGCCGCCGTCGTCGCCGCGCCGATCCGGCAAACCGGCATGATGTCCGGCGATGCCATAGGCCAGAACGTCGGCCAGGATTTTGTCCCGCCCCCCGGCGAGCGCCATTACTTCACGCGCGCCGGCGAGGGAATGCTCGATGCTGCGGCCGCTGCCATTGAGATAGGCCTGGAATGCCGGCGCATATTTGCCGAG
>JBJHCB010000208.1:0-5216 GCA_050485805.1 Gemmatimonadota bacterium
GGCCCTCGTCCACCAGGGCCCGAATCTGGCCGGCGCTCTCCCGAATCCCCTCCAGGCGGAGGCTCTGGGCTGCCCGGAGCTCATCCAGGAGAGCCAACCGGATGAAGTGGTCCGTGACGCTCTCCACGGTTTCCATCCGAGCCTGCGCCTCCCGGGCGCCGGAGGCCTCGGCCAGGGCCCGCGCGGCCCTCCGTGCGTCCCCGCCCCGGCCGAAGTCGAGCACCGTCCACACCATGCTCACCGAGGTCTCCCGGACCTGATCGGAAAGGGGAGGGAAGGCCCCCGGTTCCCGAATCGGGGTCACGATGGTCGGATACCGGTTTCGGGTCGCCGACGCGCCCACCGTCACCACGGGGAGGTACGGAGAGGGGAGCCACCCGGCCCCAGCCTCGGCGGCCTGCCGGGCGGCCTCGGCCTGCCGGAGCCTGGGCGCCGTTTCCAGGGCCCGGCGAAGGGCAGCCTCCAGGGTGAGCGGCTCGTCCGTCCGCGCAGCGCGGGGTTCAGTCCCACGGGTGATGCCCTCCGGTCCCGGCGTCGAGGCGGGGGGGCCGTCCTTCCAGGGACTGGAGAGAGGCCGGCTGTCCCGCCATGGCCAGGGCCAGGAGCAGCCCGCCCGGAGCGATCCATCGCATGTCCTTCTCCTCCTCATCCCGCCGGGATGTGCTGGCCGCCGGGTGGCGTCGGGCCCGATTCTGGGCTGCCTGCCACCCCCGTGGAGTGGGTCCACCTGTAGAAGATGTGAGCGCTCACTCACGTTGTGTCAATGGCAGTCCCGGTCAGGGGTCTCAGGGTGATCGGACATGCGCCCGCACCAGGCCCGCCTTCGACGCCGATCTGGCCACCTTCCGCCGGGATTCCCCTCCCCCGGACACCACAGGGACCCCCTTCCGGGCGCGGTGAGGGTCCCCACCGGTTCCGGCGCCAGGTCCTCCCCGGCGGGCGGTCACCTTCGCATCTTCCGATCCGAGGTGCCTACTCCCCCGAACCGGAAGTGCCCATGCCCCCGATCCGCAGGAACCAGGCAATGGTCGCTCTCGTATTCCTGGCCGGCGTCGCCCTTACCCTGGCCGTCCTGGACCGGCACCTGGCCGGGCGGGTCGGGGCGACCCTGGACCTGGCGGCCATCGCCCTGGGCGAGGCGGGGGGTGGCGGAGCCGATCGGTTCGACCTTCCCGGAGTGGAGGCAGACCTCTGCAACGCCCTGACCGGGGGGAGCTGGTTTACCTGGATCCTGCCCCGGACCCGGGTGGCAGCCGGGCACAACCCCTTCCACGTGGAGGCGGTGGGCGGGCGCTGTCAGAGGACGCGTGGGGGCAACACCCTGGTGTTCCGGAGAGGCTGAGTCGAGGGATCGGGCCGGCTCCGGGCAACCGACCCGCCTCCCGGGGAACGACCCGCCCCCCGGGGGATGGCCGCCGCCCCGGACGTCCCCCTCCGCCGTCGTCAGTTCCGTTCGCCGAGCCCCTCCCCTTCGGCCAGGAAGCGCAGCCCACGCATCCCGGGCAGGAAGAGGTAGGCTCCGCCGCGGACGGTGACGAAGCGGGGGAGCGGGGCGGTGCGTTCGTGGAAGACGCCGCGGGGGAAGGTCATGACTCCCGGACGCCGACCGAAGGCCGGAGGGGGGAGGGCCCCATGGCCCGGCTGGTGTCCCCCCCTCGAATGGGGAGCTTCCATGGGCCCCGAACCCTCAATCGGCCCCGAACCCTGCGCCGGCCCCGAATCCGCCACCGGCTCGGGACCCTGGACCCGACCGATGAGGGGATCGGGGTTGTCGTGGAGGCCGTTGAAGCGCGGGTTGTTGCACCACGCCTGCTGGATGAACTCGAACTGCCCCGCGATCCCGGCGTTCACGGAGAGGAAGTGGAGGCCCCTGGGCTTCCCATCGTCCCGCAGTGCCGCCAGCTCCCGCCCGAGGGAGGCTCCGGGCGCCAGCAGCCGCCGGAGGTCGAAGAGGGGATCCCCGTAGATCCTCCCTCGCCGGAGGATCCGGTGGGCCCGGGACATGCGAAGGGAGGTCTCCGGCCCGTAGGGGTGGATCACGTCCCGGGGGTTGGTGCGCCGGACGTGGGCGCCCAGGGGGCAGAGGCGCCCCTCGGGATCGTCGCCGTAGAGGAAGTCGTCGGTCTCGGCCAGGGTGGGGTCATCCCGGTCCGGCGACAGGGCGAGGGGGACTCCTCCCGGCCAGCGGCCCACGCAGAGCGCCCCCAACCGGACGGTGCAGGCGGCATCCTGCGGCCGTCCCCGGCGCTCCGCTTCGGCCGCGAGGAAGCGCCGGAACCGCGCCACGTCCTGTTCCAGCTTCCGGTAGACCAGGTAGGTGCCGTGGAGCCCCAGGTCCCGGAGCTCCTCCCCGGCCCGGTGGGGGTTCACCAGGGGCGGAAGGAGCCCGCCGGGGTCCAGGGTGCCCGGGACCACCGGCCCGGGCGGGACGATCCCGTAGGGGTTTGGGTATCCCAGGATGAACTCCCCGGTGGGGACCCCGTGACCGTGGATTCCCTCCACCCGGGGCTGAGCCATTCCATCCCGGAAGCCGAAGGGCTCCAGGTGTCCCTCGGGCACCGTCCCCTCCTGCTCCCCGTGGGGGACCAGGGCCACCGCACCCCCGGTGGCCTTGAGGACCCTCCGCTCCTCCTCCACGAAGGTGCGGAGCGCCTCCCGGGTGGCGGCATGGAGAAGGAGGACGGCATGGATGGGTGGGTGGCCCGGCCCCCCCAGCTCCCACGCCTCCGGTGCGCTCTCCTCCTCGTCCCCCAGGGTCCGGGCCCGCTCCGGGTGGGCCATCCCCTCCTGAAACTCGGGGGAGAAGGTACAGATGACGGCCGGGGGGAGTCCCAGCGCGGCCAGTCCCGGCGCGGTGAAGGCCACGTTGAGGGCGCGGCTCGGTTTCATCGTGTTGCCGTCGGACCCCCGGGGCCAGGGGGCGGCGGTGGAGACGTGGGGGAGTCGGTCTCCCAGCCACCTCCGGGCGCCGGGGGCGTTCCGGACCTCCAGGAAGAGGTAGGCCGCCCAGGGGAGGTGGCCGTACCCGGTGGTGACCAGGCCCTGGATGTCGGCCCGGGCGGCTTCGGGGAGGAGGGCGGGGGTGGACACGGCTCAGCCCCCGATCGGCGCGTCGAGCTGGCTTCCCAGTGCCCCGGCCAACGCCCGGTTCGAGAGGATGTTCAGCGTGGTGGTGGACGGGTAGGCGCTGTAGAAGACGGGGGTCGGCACCTGGTGGGTCCGCAGGAAGTCCTTGAAGGCCGGCAGGTCCCGGGCCCCGTCCGGGGGAGCCCCGGTGGCGCCGCCCCAGATGGCATCGAGCCCGGACAGGATCATCTCGGCGAACTCGTCGATGTAGTTCTCCCAGGATCCGTCGTAGTCGCTGAGCATGAGGAGCTTCCGGTCCCCATCCAGGACCACCCATCGCACGAAGTGGATGGTGCTGATCCCGGTGAGGGATCCCGGCGGGGAAGGCCGCTTCGCCAGGGCGTCCACCGCCGCCAGGACCGCCCGAAGGCGACGCACCTGGCCCGGCTCCACCCCGGTGAGGAGGGTGAGCTGGTTCTGGGCCACCGTGTCCTCCCGGAAGGAGGGGGGGAGGGCTCCTGGGGGAGGGACGTCCTCTCCCTTCTCTCCGTCCACCGGTCCGGGGAGTTTCCGGACGGCGGGGCACCGATCCGGATCCAGGGCGGACCGGTCCGAGCCCATGGGGGGGAGGCGGTTCCTTACCAGGCGGTTGAAGATCCGAACGGCCGGGTAGCGATCCAGGGTGGCCAGGATCGCCAGGCTGGCCCTCCAGACCGTGACCGGCCCGAAGGCGATCATGGCCCGGGGCACATCCCAGACGAGGGGAGTGGCCCGGGCGACGCGTCGGACCCCCCGGGCCAGGCGGCCCGCCCCGGACCGGAAGCGCGCCCGGAGGGTGGACCTCCCGCGGCGCTCCTCCGCCAGGAGCCGCTCCACCTCATGGGCTCCCCCGACGGGATCCCGGTCCACCAGGGCATCCACCTCCGCCCGGAGGGCCAGTTCCCGGTGCACCGCCTCCACCGATCCGTCCCGGAAGGCGATGTAGAAGGCATGGGGACGAAGACGATGGGAACGGACGAAGGCGGGGAAGCCCCCGGCGCCGGGGTAGTCCCGGCAGTGGCCCCAGAGTTCGTCCATCCCGGAGATGCTCTGCCACGCTCCCGTCGAAGGTGGAGGCGTACAGAAGACGGGTGGGCGCGGACCCATTCCCGGGATCCGGCACCAGGGCCATCCGGGCGAAGTGGATCCGGCGGCTCCGGGGGAAGTGGATGTGGGGCCGCCCCGGGTCCTCGTGCAGGCGCCGCCCCCGGATGTCGTCCCCAATGGCCTGGAGGATCCGGCCCAGCTCACCCTCCCTCCCCGGGGGCACCGGGGCCAGGATGATCAGGTTTCCCGGGGGCATGGCGGGGCAGGGGGTTCGGAGGGGAGGCCGTGGAGGCGAGGGCGTCCTGGGCAAGGTAGGGGGCGGGAATGGCCCCCGCCAACGGAGCAGGCGGGGAGGGAGAGCCCTCCTGCGCCCCGAGGCGAGGCCTCGCTCCGCCCCCGTCCCACGCCCTCAGGGGAGTCGTGCCAGAAATTCGTCGTCGGCGTCCACCAGGCGGCTCACCACCGCTTCCACGTTCCGGTGGATCTGCCGGATCCGGGCCATGGCCTCCACGATCTCCGGGTCCATGTGGAGGGCCGCCTGCGTCACCTGGGCCGCCTCCCACGCGGCCTTCACCAGGAAGGGCGGACTCAGGGTGATGTTCCCGGTCCCCCGGACCACCGCCGTGTCCCCGTGGATCTCCAGCCGGATGCTTCCCTCTTCGGACTGGAGGAATCAGTGCCCGCCCGGCAGTCGTGTGGCCTGGAAGGAAGGGCGCGGAGGATGGGGGCGCGGAATTGATGGGGGGGCCGGCTGCGCCGCTTCCTTGGGGCGGAGGTCCGGTCCCGGGTGCCCGAGGATCAGCGGGGCCGCATGCCGGATCGCAAGGAGCGGGAGGAGATCCTCGGGCACGGGTTGGCCGGCGAGGCGCTCCTCGTCGTGGGCGACCACTTCGCCCGCACGGATGTCATGAAGGATTGACCGGAGACCTCATCCGGGCGTCCCCGGCCGTCACGGGTGAGGCACGATCAATGGACCAGCGTCACCATGGCGTACCCCCAGGTGAGGTCCCGGTCCAGCCCCCGCACCGCCTCCAGCCCCGGACCGGCCCGCACCCGGCTCATCC
>JBJHCB010000209.1:0-931 GCA_050485805.1 Gemmatimonadota bacterium
GGGTGGGGGTGGCCAGGGGGGTGGCCCGGCGGAGGCCCGCCGCGGAGAGGGAGGCACCGGCAAGGGAATGGGTGACGGGATCCACGGCGCCTGCTACCCGGGCGAGACCGTCCCGGTCCCGGGGGCGGAGGGGAGCGGCGATCCGGCGCCTCGGATTCCCGCGCCTGGGGCATGGCGCCGCCGGGCCACCTCTCCCTAGCTTCCCCCCCGATTCCAAGCCCACCCCCCCACTCCCCTTCCCATGACCCCCACCTCCCCACGCCCCGGGCCGGGCGCCTCCCCCCTCGTGCCCCCTGGCCGCCGGTCCCGCCCCACTTCCGCCCGGGACCTCTCCGACGAGGAGTTGGACCGGTACATCCTGGCCCGCCTCCGGATGGCGGGGGTGAGCCTGGACCCCCTTCCGGCGCACGACCCCTCCGCCCCGGCGGACCGGGAGCGGATCCTGGCCTCGGGACGGTCCCTCCTCCGGGGGGGAGCCGCCGCCCTCTCGGCGCTGGAGCTGGATCCCCAGGAATGGCCGCCCGTCCTCTATCCGGCCTCGCTTCCGCCCGTGGAGGAGGGGTGACGGGCCGTGTGGGGGGACCCCCGCGGGGGCCCCAGGACACCCGGGTCGATCGGCGGGGCTTCCTGGCGCGGATGGGAGCCCTCACCGCCGCTGCGGCGGCCGGCACGCCGGCCTCCCTCTTCGCCGCCCCCGCCGGAGACCTTCCGGACCGAGGAGCCCGAGCCGGGGACGGCGCCTTCTGGGACGGGGTGGCCGGGGCCGGGAAGCGGGCCACGGAGCTGGAGGACCTGGCGGCCTGGGAGGCCGGGGCCCTCCTCCGGAGCGGGGAGGTGTCCAGCCGGGAGCTCGTGCAGGCCTGCCTGGACCGCATCGCCCGGTGGGACGGCGTCTACCGGGCCTTCAACGCCCTGGAGGGCGAGGACGCGC
>JBJHCB010000209.1:941-4086 GCA_050485805.1 Gemmatimonadota bacterium
GCTCGGGGGGGGGGGATGCGGGCCTCCTCCACGGCGTTCCCCTGGCCATCAAGGACAACTTCTACACCGCCGGCGTCCCCACCACCGCCAACTCCCACATCTTCCGGGACTTCGTTCCGGAGTGGACCGCTCCCGCCGTGGCCCACCTCCAGGGGGAGGGGGGGATCATGGTGGGGAAGACCCAGATGGGCCCCCTGGCCACCACCCGGGCCCTCACTCCCGACGGCGAGATCACCACCCTCAACGCCTGGGCTCCCGGGGACCCCTCGGTGAATCCGGGGGGCTCCTCCACCGGGTCGGCCACGGCGGTGGCGGCCCGCCTGGCCCTCTCCTCCACCGGGACCCAGACCGGGGGATCGGTGACGGCACCTTCCCTGGCCCAGGGGCTCACCGGCCTCAAACCCACCATGGGGCGGGTCTCCCTCCGGGGGGTGATTCCCCTCACCTACTCCCGGGACCATGTGGGTCCCCTGGCCCGGGACGCCCGGGACGCCGCGCTCCTCCTCCAGGCCATGGCGGGCCCGGACCCGGCGGATCCCCGGACCCTGGGGCTCCCCCCGGTGCCGGACTACCTCTCCGCCGTCTCCCCCTGGGCGGGGTGGGGCGAGGGGCGCCTCCCCTGGGCCACCCGGGTCGGGGTCATGGAGGGGTGGACCGAGGGGAACGGCCCCGAGACGGAGCTCCGCCTGGGCTTCCTCCGGGAGCTGGAGGCGGCGGGGGCCACGCTGGTGGAGGTGGATCCCGGGGAGCGATGGCGGGAGCTCAGCTCCCAGGAGATGAACGCCGTCCGCCTGCCGGAGCGGAGCGAGCCCTTCCTGGAGTGGCTCCGGGAGGACGTCCGCCTCTTCGGGGTGAGTCTCTCCTCATGGGTCCAGGGGCTTCTTCTTTCAGGGGACGAGTTCGTGAAGGGGCAGCGGGCCCGCCACGCCCTCCTCCGCCTCACCCTGGATCGGATCTTCGGGGCCTGCGACGTGGTCCTCCTGGAGTCCCATCTGGCCTTCGACATGACGGGTCTCCCCCTCATCACCTTTCCCGTGGGGTTCACCCGGGAGTCGGGGGGGCGCCTCCATCCCAGGGGGGTGCTCCTGGGTGCTCCCCCCTTCGGTGAGGAGCGACTCCTGGCCGTGGCCCAGGCCTGGCAGGACCGGACGGACCACCACCGTCGGCGTCCGCCGGATCCCACCGGCGGTCAGGAGGCGCGCCTGCGCCTTTCGGGGGCCAGGGGTCGGATGGACACGGTGGACGTGGCCCGCCTCTCCCAATGACGGTCCTGGAGGCGGTCCTCCTGGGGGTGGTACAGGGCGTGTTCATGTTCTTCCCGGTGAGCTCCACCAGCCACCTGGTCCTGACCCAGCACCTCCTCCTGGAACGGGGGTCGGCCATGCCCGCCCCCGACTCCCCGGAGATGATCCTCTTCGACCTGGTGGTCCACATGGGGACCCTGGTCTCCATGGCGGTGGTCTTCCACGATCCCATCCGACACTTCCTCCGGGATAGCGTGGGGGGAACCCGGGTCCTCCTGGCCCGTGGGGAACCCACGTCCCGCCAGCGCCTCTCCCTCCGGCTGGCCGCGCTGGGAATCCTGTCGGTGGGGGTCACGGGGCTGGTGGGCTTCCCCCTCAAGGGCGCCTTCGAGGCGGTCTTCGCCCGGCCCGCCTTCATTGCAGGGACCCTCACGGTGACGGGGATCCTCCTGTGGTGGACCGACGTCCTGCCGCGACGGACCCGGGGGCTCCGTCAGGTGGGACCCGGGACCGCCGTGGTGGTGGGGCTCGGCCAGGCCCTGGCCCTCCTTCCGGGGCTCAGTCGGAGCGGGACCACCATCGCCTTCGGGCTCTTCATGGGGATGAAGCGGCGATGGGCGGCGGAATACTCCTTCTTCATCGCCTTCCCCGCCATCCTGGGGGCCTCCTTCCTCCAGTTCATCACGGTCCTCCGGTCGGGCACGGAGGGGGGAATCGGGGTGGGGGCCATGGCCACCGGATTCCTCGTGGCGGCGGTGGTGGGGATCTTCGCCCTTCGGGTGGTGCTCCACCTCCTGTACCGCGCTCGTTTCCGGTTCTTCTCCTTCTACGTCTGGGCCCTGGCCATCTTCATCCTGGTGGGGGTCTCCCAGGGGTGGCTGGCGGACACGCCGCTGGTGGACTGACACCCGCCCCCTGTAGCTCCTTCCCCGTACCTCCCGTCCCCTTCCGCCCGGCACCCTCCGGACGCCTTCCTCCTTCCCAGCCCTGGGTCCGCCATGTCCGACTCCGAACCCACCCTTCTCCCACAGCTCCTGAAGCCCGAGATCCACGCCCTGCTGGAGGCCCGGAGATGGGGGAGTCTCCGGGAGGCGCTACGGGAGTGGCCCCCCCCGGAGGTGGCCGAGCTCCTCATGGAGCTGGAGCCGGCGGACCGGGTGCTCCTCTTCCGGACCCTCCGGCGGGATCGGGCGGCCCAGGTCTTCTCGCACCTGGATCCCGGGGATCGCAACGCCCTCCTGGCCACCCTCACCGACGAGGACACCCGCCACCTCCTGGCGAACCTCCCCCCCGACGATCGGACCGAGCTCCTGGAGGAGCTTCCCGGTCAGGTGACCCAGCGCCTCCTGAACCTCCTCTCTCCGGAGGATCTGGAGGAGGCCCGCACCCTCCTGGGCTACCCGGAGGAGTCGGTGGGGCGCCTCATGACCCCGGACTATGTGGCCGTCCGGCCCGATTGGACGGTGGCCCGGGCGTTGGAGCACATCCGGAAGGTGGGTCGGGCCAGCGAGACCATCTATCGGATCTACGTGGTGGACGACCGCTGGGTCCTGCTGGACGACATCGAGCTCCGCCGTCTCATCCTGGCCGATCCCGAGAGGACCATCGCCGAGGTGATGGATCACACCTTCGTCTCCATCCCGGCCTTCGCCGACCGGGAGGAGGCCATCGCCCTGATCCGGCGCTACGACGTCCTGGCCCTCCCCGTCCTGGACTCCGACGGCGTCCTGGTGGGGATCGTCACCGTGGACGACATCCTGGACGTCCAGGAGGAGGAGGCCACCGAGGACTTCCACAAGTCCGCCTCGGTGGGACCCCTCCAGATGAGTCTCCGCACCGCCAGCGTCCCCTATCTCTACCAGCGCCGGATCGGGTGGCTCCTCATCCTGGTGGTCATGAAC
>JBJHCB010000209.1:4096-5194 GCA_050485805.1 Gemmatimonadota bacterium
CGCCTCCCACGAGGACACCATCGCCGCCACGGTGGCGCTGGTCTTCTTCCTTCCCCTCCTCATCGACTCCGCCGGGAACGCCGGTTCCCAGGCGGCCACCCTCATGGTGCGGGCCCTGGCCACCGGCGATGCCCGGGCGAAGGACTGGATCCGCCTCCTGGTGAAGGAGCTGGGGGTCTCCTCCCTCATGGGCGTCACCATGGCGGCAGCCGTCGTGGTCATCGCCTTCTGGCGGGGCGGTCCCGACGTGGCGGTGGTGGTGGGGCTCACCATGTCCCTGGTGGTGGTGATGGGGAGCCTCATCGGGATGTCCCTCCCCTTCCTGCTGAACCGTTTGAAGCTGGACCCGGCCACGGCCAGCGCCCCGCTGGTGACCTCCATCGCCGACATCTCCGGGGTCCTCATCTACTTCTCCCTGGCCACCTGGTACCTGGGGGTGGGGAACGGCTGAGGCCCTTTCCGCCAGGGGGGGGCGGTACGGGTGGGGAGGGGCCCCGCCCGTGGAGGATCAGCCCCCCTCCACCTCCGCCACGTGGATCAGGGCGTCCCCCCGGTTCACGTGCGGCTGCAGGGAGAGGCCGATGACCACGCCGTCGGTGCGGGCCTTCACCCGAAGCGCCTGATCGCCGAACGCATCCTTGATCACCCCCAGGCGCTCTCCCTTGGTCACCCGATTGCCGGGCTCCACCTCGGCCCGGAACAGTCCGCTTCGGCCGGCACGGATCCACGCCGTGCGCCGGCTTTCCAGGACCGGATCCGGGGGCGGCAGGGTGGTCCGGCGCATCCCCAGGGCCGCCAGCACCCGGAGGGTCCCCATGACCCCGGCCTCGATGGGGCCCCGGTTGAAGCGCCGGGGCTCCCCTCCCTCGTAGACCAGGACCCGGGTCCCCCGGGCGCCGGCGGCGGCCCGGAGGGATCCGTCCCGCAGCCCCGAGTGGATGGCCAGGGGCGCCCCGAAGGCCCGGGCCAGTTCCCGGGTCCGGGGATCGTCCAGGTCGGCCCGGATCTGGGGGAGGTTCGTCCGGTCCGCCGACCCCGTGTGGAGATCGATGCCCAGGGCGGATCCCTCCACCACCTCCTTCAGGAAGAGATGGGCGA
>JBJHCB010000210.1:0-5179 GCA_050485805.1 Gemmatimonadota bacterium
GGAACCCTGGAGGCCATCCTGGCGGAGCCCCGCTCCCTCACGGGCGCCTATCTCCGGGGGGAGAAGGGGATCCCCCTTCCGGAGCAGCGCCGCCCCGCCGACCCGGACCGGGTCCTCCGGGTGAAGGGGGCCCGGGGCCACAACCTGAAGGGGGTGGAGGCCGCCATCCCCCTGGGGTGCTTCGTGGCCGTCACGGGGGTGTCGGGGTCGGGGAAATCCACCCTGGTGAACGAGACCCTCTACCGGGCGCTGGCCCGCCATTTCCACAGGGCCCAGGAGCTCCCCCTCCCCTTCGACGCGGTGGACGGGCTGGACGGGGTGGACAAGGTCATCGAGGTGGACCAGTCTCCCATCGGCCGGACGCCCCGCTCCAATCCCGCCACCTACTCCGGGGTCTTCACCCCCATCCGGCAGCTCTTCTCGGAGCTCCCCGAGGCCCAGATGCGGGGATACTCCCAGGGCCGATTCTCCTTCAACGTGAAGGGGGGGCGCTGCGAGGCCTGCTCCGGGGACGGGCTGGTGAAGATCGAGATGCACTTCCTCCCCGACGTCTACGTCCCATGTGACGTATGCCGCGGGAAGCGATACAACCGGGAGACCCTGGACATCCACTACCGGGGGAAGAACATCGCCGACGTCCTGGCCATGACCGTGGAGGATGCGCTGGAGTTCTTCGACGCGGTGCCCCGGATCCGGGAGAAGCTCCAGACCCTCCACGATGTGGGTCTGGGCTACCTCCAGCTGGGGCAGTCGGCGGTGACCCTTTCGGGAGGGGAGGCCCAGCGGGTGAAGCTGGCCACCGAGCTGTCCAGGCGGGCCACCGGGAACACCCTCTACATACTGGACGAGCCCACCACCGGCCTCCACTTCGAGGACGTCCGGGTCCTCCTGGACGTGCTCCACAGGCTGGTGGACCGGGGAAACACGGTGGTGGTCATCGAGCACAACCTGGAGGTGGTGAAGACCGCCGACTGGATCCTGGACCTGGGCCCCGAGGGAGGGGATGGAGGCGGCTCCCTGGTGGCGGAGGGTCCCCCCGAACGGGTGGCGGAGAACCCGGCCTCCCTCACGGGGCGCTATCTGGCACCGGTGCTCCGGGCCACGGTACCGGCGTAGTCGGCGGGTCCTCGCGGCTCCGTGGCGGGACCGCTCCCTTCCCATCCCCCTTCCGCGTTTCCCGCCGGGAAGCGACACGGTATCTTGGGGTCCCCGGTGGCTCCCATGGCGCATCCATGAATCCCCGGGGGGGGGCGCTTCGTAGGAGGGGGGACGGGGGCCCCGGACGGGGGCGCCTCCACCTGTGGTCGTCCATCCTGCACCGGGGCCGGCTCGGACCGGGCTCACGCCAGCGTACGGAGGGGAGATGGTGACGCGAGAGGACCTTGAGAACTTCCTCATCGGGAACGACCTGGACCACGAGGAGGTGGCCGACGGCATGTACCTGGTGCGGAGCCGTGCCGACGGCCTTCCCCTGGTGGTGAACCACTCCCCGCCCCTCCTCATCGTCCGCCTCAAGATCATGGACCTCCCCCGGGACGGGGGGAGCCGGGAGGAACTCTACCGGACCCTCCTGGAGCTGAACGCCACCGATGTGGTGCATGGGGCGTACGGCATCGAGGAGGGGGACCTCATCCTGAGCCACACCTTCCAGCTCGAGGACCTGGATTTCCCCGAGCTGCAGGCCGCCATGGAGAGCATCCAGATGGCGGCGTCCAGTCACATGGAGCGGATCCGGACGCTCGCAGCCGCCCCTCAGGAGGGCTGACCCCATGAGCATCTTCCAGAAGATCTCCACCCTCTTCCGGTCCAACATCAACGATCTCATCGCCCGGGCGGAGAACCCGGAGAAGATGTTGAACCAGATCATCCTGGACATGCGCGACCAGCTCGCGAAGGCCAAGCGGGAAGTGGCCGCTGCCATCGCCGACGAGCGGAAGCTCAGGACGCAGGTGGACGAAGAGGTGAAGCATGCCCGGGACTGGGAACGACGGGCCATGCTGGCGGTTCGGGAGGGGCGGGACGACCTGGCGAAGCAGGCCCTGTTGCGCCATCAGGAGCACGGGGACCGGGCCCGCTCCCTGGAGCAGACCTGGCAGGCCCAGGCCCAGGAGACGGAGAAGCTCAAGGCCTCCCTGAAGCAGCTCAACGACAAGATCGAGGAGGCGAAGCGGAAGCGGAACCTCCTCATCGCCAAGCAGAAGCGGGCCCAGGCCCAGAAGCGGATCCACGAGACCATGTCGGGGCTCTCCGACACCTCCGCCTTCGACGCCTTCAACCGGATGGCGGAGCGGATCGAGGAGTCGGAGCGCCGGAGCCTGGCGGCTGCCGAGGTCTCCGAGGCCCTCACCGGCGACCACCTGGAGGACGAGTTCCGCCTCCTGGAGACCGGGGACGACATGGACACGCGACTCCTGGCCCTGAAGCAGGAGATGGGTCTCCTCCCCAAGGGCGAGGCCCCCAGGCGGATCGCCGCCGGCGACGGGATCGCAGAGCCGGCAGGGAAGGCCGAAGAGGAGGAAGCCTCCGGCTCCTCCGGCCATGGCAGCAACCAGATCCGCGAGGCGGAGCTCCTGGAGGAGTTCGATCGACTGGAGCGGAAGGACGCGAACTGACCGAACGGGGGATGGGGAGGCCGCTCCCCCCTCCCGCCACCGCTCTCCCATGCCCCCCTGCCTCCGCAGGGGCCTCTCGGAGCGCCCATGGACCAGGTGTACCTGAACGGCGCCTTCCTCCCCAGGGAGGAGGCGCGGATCCCGGTGGACGACCGGGGCTTCCTCTTCGGGGACGGCGTGTACGAGGTGACCCCGTTCTACGGGGGGGTCCCCTTCCGCCTCCCCCGGCACCTGGAACGGATGCGCCGGGGGCTCGCCGCCCTCGGGATCTCCATGGAGGTGGAGTCGCTGGAGTCCCTCCACGGGGAGCTCCTGGCCCGGAACGGGCTCGAGGGGGCGGAGATGGCCATCGTGTACCTCCAGGTGACCCGGGGTGCGGCTCCCCGTACCCACCATTTCCCCGACCCGGCCCCCGCTCCCACGGTGTACGCCTATGCCCGGGCGTTCCAGCGTCCCGCGCCGGAGGAGTGGGGGAAGGGGTACGGGGCCATCATTGTCCCCGACCTCCGGTGGGCCCGGGCGGACCTGAAGACGGTGCAGCTCCTCCCCAATGTGCTGGCCCAGCAGGCGGCCCGGGCGGCGGGGGTGGCCGACGCCCTCCTGGTCCGGGACGGCCTGGCGCTGGAGGGGGCCCACAACAATCTCTTCGCGGTCTTCGGGGACCGGGTGGCCACCCACCCCCTCTCCAACCAGGTCCTTCCCGGGATCACCCGGGAGGCGGTGCTGGATGCCGCCCGGGAGCGGGGGATCCCCGTGGAAGAACGGCCCATCCCGCTCACGGAGCTCCAGGACGCCACCGAGCTCTTCTTCACCGGCACCACCACCGAGGTGCGCCCCACCGTGGAGGTGGACGGGAGGCCGGTGGGGGACCGGCGCGTGGGACGCCTCACCCGGTCCCTCCATGAGGGGTTCCTGGAGCTCGTGGCCCGGGAGTGCGGGGTGGTGCCTCCGGTGGGCGCTGGCGGGGGCTGACCCCGGGGTGGCCCGCGCCGCCGTCCGCCTGGTCCTTCTCCTCCTCCCCCTCCTGGCGGGGTGTCTCCCCGCCCGCCTGGGTCCGGCCCAGCCCGCGGAAGGCGGGACGACCCTCTGCTGCGCCCGGGGGACCGAGGGGATCACGGTCCAGTACCTGGGAGTGGGAGGTTGGCTCTTCCGCTTCGGGGGAGACGCCCTTCTCACCGCCCCCTTCTTCTCCAACCCGTCGCTCCTGGACGTGGGCGTGGGGGGAATCACGCCGGACACGGCGGCCATCGACCGCTTCCTCCCCCCCGTGGGCGACGTCTCCGCCATCCTGGCGGGCCACGGGCACTACGACCACCTCATGGACATTCCCTACGTCCTGAGGCGCCACGCCCCGGAGGCTCGCCTCTTCGGAAGCGCCACCGCCACGAACCTGGTGGCCGGGGACCCGGGGATCGCCGGGGAGCGCCTCGTTCCTGTGGACGGGATGGCAGGGGACCACGAGGGGATGGGAGAATGGATCCATCTGCCGGGCGGGCGGATCCGGTTCATGCCCCTGGCTTCGGGGCATGCCCCCCACCTTTTCGGGATCCAGCTCTACCGGGGGGAGCAGACGGTCCCCCGGGACCGCCTTCCAGAGACCGCCGGCGAGTGGGTGGACGGCCTGACCCTGGCCTACCTCATCGACTTCCTGGATCCGGAGGGCGAGGTGGTCTTCCGGGTCCACTACCAGGACGCTGCCTCGGAGCCCCCGGACGGCTTCCCACCGCCCCTGGACGACGGGATTCCGGTGGACCTGGCCATCCTCTGCCCCCCCGGGTTCCAGCAGGTGGACCGCTATCCCGAGGGGATCCTGGAGCGCACGGCCCCCTCCCTCGTCCTGCTGGGGCACTGGGAGGACTTCTTCCGCTCCCGCACCGAGGAGCTCCGCCCCGTCCCCACCCTGGACCTGGTGGGGTTCCTGGCCCGGATGGAGTCCGCCCTTCCGGAGGGCGCCCGGTGGGTCCTCCCCGTCCCCGGGGCGGCCTTCCGGGTGGTGGGGGGAGGGGGGTAGGGGGGTCGGGTATGAAACGTTGGGTCCCTCCTGGAGTCCTCGACCGCCAGGCATCTGGGCCGGCTGCGATCACCCTGATGGCTGGATCCCCGATTCGGGATCCGCAACGACCATGCGCATCCTGAAACCGGGCGATGAAACGCCCGACGCCTATGAAGCTGGCACCACACAGAGATCCCCCACCGCAGACCTGGGGCCCTTGGTACTTTTCTCCGCACCTGTCGAGGGTCAGGCCCCCTCCTTCGCTCGATGCGGGATCGCGCCGGTCAGCCCGTAGCACAGTCGCTCCAATTGGGACGGTTGGACGGCGGCCGAGGGTTCACTCGGATCGCCCCATCTCTTGGACGTCAAGTGGCGCTGCCTCTCCTTCCCTCGCAGAGCGGATCTCACGCCCCGGTCGTTCCTTCGGCGGCCGAAGCCCAACGCCGAGGTCGGGTCAATAGGTGTGTAAACGCGGTCAGGCGGCGACCCTCCCGTGGGAGGCGTGGACGGGCTTTCCGTCCTTGAAGATGTGGCCCTCCGCGACCTGCTGGAGCAGGTGGGGGGCGTTGAGCTT
>JBJHCB010000211.1:0-5168 GCA_050485805.1 Gemmatimonadota bacterium
ACCCCGGACCGTACGAGAAGGCCTTCCGGACCACCCGGCCCGAGCACCCCTTCACCTGCGAGGGGGTGGAGGGGTGGGGACCCCTGCTCTGGGAGCTGCGGACCCGCCTGGAACCCCAGGATCTGGTGGTGGTCCTGAGCGCCCGCCGGGGCACCCTCACCTGGAGCAGGGAGCTGGAACGGCTCCCGGGTCAGCTCTCTTCCCTGGTGCCCGAGAGCTTCCTCATGGTCTACCCCTCGGAGACGGATGCTCCCGCTCCGGGAGAAGCGGGGGAGAACGGAACCGGGGTCGAGGCCCTGCCCATGGCCCTCTCTCCGGGACGCGTGGTCCTGGACCTGCCCGGGGGGGACTATCGGACCGCCCTCCGGGAGATCCTGGCCAGCCACTTCCCGGAGGGGGAGGATCTGTCCGGCACCGTGGACCGACTGGCGGCCAGCGAGGAGGAGTTCTCCTCGGAGATCCGGGAGGGAGTCGCCCTCCCCCACGCCCTGGTCCCGGGGCTGGAATCCCCCCTCATGTTCCTGGGGATCGCCCCGGACGGGGTGCGGTTCCCCAATGCCCCGTCGCCGGCCCGGATCGTCTTCGTGCTCCTGGGGCCGGCAGACAAGCGGTACGACCACCTCCGGCTCCTCACCCGGGTGGCTCGCCGACTCCGCAACGCCACGGGCGTGGATGACCTGAAGGAGGCCCGGGACCTGGCGCAGGTGACGGAGTGGTTCGCCTCGCAGGGGACCGCAGGGGAGCCCCGCCCTACCGAGCCGGGGGCGCCGGCACGGAGATGACCCCGCGGTACTAGGCCAGACCCATCGCGATTCCCCACGACACCACCGCCAGCCCCCACCCCGCCAGGACGTCCCCGGGGTAGTGGACCCCCAGGTAGCACCGGGTGACCCCCACCAGGAGGGCACCCGCCAGGAGGACCAGGGCGGGCAGCGCGGGGAGGACCGGGAGGAGGGGAAGGGCCAGGGCCAGGGTGGCCGAGGCGTGTCCCGAGGGGAAGGAGAAGCGGTCCGGAGGTTCCACCAGGCAACGCAGGCCTTCGGGGAGATCGGGACGGGGTCGGGAGACCGTCCGCTTCAGGAGTTGCGAGAGGAGGTGGGAGAGGGCCAGGACGGCCACCGACATCCCCGCCCCCGGCACCCCCTGGGACGCCGCCAGAAGGCAGAGGACCCCCAGGGCCACCACCACACCCGGGTCCCCCAGGCGCGTCCAGCCCCCCATGAACCGACTCAGGGCCGGCCTCCGTCGGAGGGCCAGGGCCTGGAGGAGGCGGCGATCCGCCATCCCGGCCCGGACGATCCAGGGGCTCATGCCGCCACCTCCCGGTAGGTCTCCACCACCCCGTCCAGGATCCGGGGCCAGCTCCGCCCCGCCGCGTCACTCCGGGCCTGGGCGGCCATCCGGGCCCGCAGGGCCTCATCGCCCACCAGGGTCAGGAGGGCCTGGGAGAAGGCCTCCACGTCCCCCGGCGGCACCCGGAAACCCGTCTCCCCGGGGCGGATGGTGTCCCGGACCCCGCCCCGGTCCACCCCTACCACGGGAAGGCCGCTGGCCATGGCCTCCACCACCACGTTCCCGAAGGTCTCGGTGTCGGAGGGAAAGGCGAAGAGATCCGCGGAGGCATAGGCCGCCGCCAGGTCGTGGCCCGTCCGGTAGCCGGCGAAATGGACCCCGGGCTCCTTCCGCGCCTCCAGCTCCTCCCGCATGGGACCGTCGCCCACCAGGACCAGGGCCACTCTCCGGCCGCAGGCGTCCCGGACCCGGGGGAAGGCCTCCACCAGGAGCCCCAGGCGCTTCTCCGGGGCCAGGCGCCCCACGTAGAGGAGGATGACCTCGGCCCCGGGAGCCAACTCCTCCCGGAGGGCCTGCGAGCGGTGCTCGGGGGAGAAGGCCCGGGAATCCACCCCCCGGGACCAGATACGGACCCTGGGATGGAATCCCTGGGCCTCCAGCTCCTTCCGGGTGGCCTCGCTGGGGCAGAGGGTGTGGAGGGCGGGGCGGTGGAACCGGCGGAGGAGGGACCAGGCCAGGGGCTTGGCGAACCCCAGACCGTACCCGGCCGCGTACTCGGGGAACTGGGTGTGGAAGGAGGTCACCAGGGGCCGTCCGCCCCGGAGGGCCCAGCGCCGTCCCCACCACCCCAGCACCGACTCGGTGGCACAGTGGACCACCTGGGGATCGAAGGTGGCCAGCTCCCGCCGCACGTGTCGGCCGGGGAGCCCGGTGAGGAGGAGCTCGGGATACAGGAAGAGGGGCACCCCCGGCACCGGAAGTTGCCGGAGGGTGGCGCTGCCCTGGGGCTCGGGGCCCACCGCCTCCTTCCGCCGGGTGCGGGGCCGTGGGGCCACCAGGGCCACCTGGTGCCCTCCCTCCTGGAGATGGTCCACCAGTCGGGTCAGGGTCCGGGCCACCCCGTTCACCTCCGGGGCAAAGGTGTCGGTGAAGAGGGCCACGCGCAGGGGAGGACCGGTCACGGCCTCACCCCCCATCTCCCCGGCTGTCCGCCGGCAGGACCCGGAGCCCCAGCGCCGCCGCCCGCTGGCCCTCCAGGGCCTCCAGGGTGCGGAGGGTGGTCTGGTGCCCCGGATCGGTCCCGTCCGGGGCGCCGGTGTCCAGGTTCACGTCGGGAAGGGCCGCCACCGGGTCGGCCTCCACTTGGGCCACGCGCTGCGGGAAACGCTCCATCTCCTCGGCCACGGCCAGCCGGAGCCATCCCGGCGGCGTGGCGGGGGTGAGGAGGGCCAGGGCCATCCCTCCGGCCCCCAGGCGGTCCGTGGCGAAGCCGGCCACTCCGGCGAAGAGGCGGGCGATCCCCCGGGAGGCCGACCCCACCAGGCCATCCCCCTCCCCGATCCCGGTGACGGTGGAGAGGTGTCCCATGGTGGAAAGCGCCGCCGTTCCCAGCCGCGTGGCCCCATGGTGGCCGGCCAGGAGGAGGTCCGTCCCCACCCGGATGCCGTAGGTCCGCTGGAACGCGGATGCGAGATACCGGACGGAGAGGGCGTCGAAGACCGGCTCCAGGCGCAGCGCCCGGAGTCCCGGAGCCAGTCCGGCAATCCACACGTCCACCCCGGTCTCCACCCGGACATGGGCTTCCGGAGCGCACTCCGCGGACACCGAGAGGTGGGGCGCTCCACCCAGGAACGACGACACACCCCTTCCGATGACCGGGTGGAGGAGCCGATCCGCCAGGACATGGGTGACCCATCCCCAGGCGAAGGCCCGCTCCCGGGGTGTGCGGGCTCCGTCCAGGAGGGCGCGGGTGAGCCGCCCGCTCCCGACGCAGTGGGCCAGGTCCGAAAGAAATCGGGGCCCGCCCGGGAAGTATCCCAGGTCGGGCCCCAGCGCCCCCGAACGGAAGGCGTTGACCAGGGTGGGGTCGCCCGGTGGTACGGGGGGATCCGGCCGGCACCGCCAGTCCTCCAGGACTCGGGCTGCCAGGGCCAGATGAAGGGTCACGTTGGGCAAGGAACCTCCTGGACGGAGGGGAATGCAGCGACCTGTGGGCACCTGGAACATCCGTTCCCCCGGCGCCCGACCGGCGACGGGTGCGTATCGGATCCGTCTCGAAGCTGTCCCGGACGGGTGAATGCGACCGCTGGCCGTGGCCCCGGGGCTGCCCTGGGGAGCCCCGGACACCATCTTTCGGGCCATGACAACCCCTGCGCCCTCCCCTGCCCCGGACTCCTCCCCCTCCCGGATCCCCCCGGGGTCCGATCCTCCCGCCGGATCCGGGGCTCCCCCAGGGCCCGGCGCCGCCGCCGGGACGCTGGACGACCTCGTGGCCCGCACCGAGGGGCTCCAGCCCTGGCGGAGGGTCTTCCACGCCACGAACGGGATCGTCCTGGTGTCGGTCCTGGTGGCGCTGGATCCCCCCTGGAGCTGGACGGTGGCGGCCCTGGGCGCCCTCGCCGGGGCCCTCTTCCTGGCCGACTGGCTCCGGTTCCGCGTCCCGGCCCTGAACCGCCTCTTCTTCCGCCTCTTCCGGCCCTTCGCCTCGCCCCGGGAGGCCCGGGGGGTGGCCTCCTCCACCTGGTATGTCACCGGGTGCTTCCTGGCCCTTGCCCTTTTCCCCCGGGAGGTGGCGATCCCCGCCATCCTGGTCCTGGCCCTGGCCGACGCCGTCGCCAGCTACACGGGAAGGCGCTGGGGGCGGCGTCCCGTCGGGACGGGCACGGTGGAGGGCTCCCTCGTCTTCGCCACCGTGGCGTTCCTGGTCCTCTTCCCCTTCGTGGGATGGGGAGTGGGCGCCTTCGTGGCTGTGGTGACGGCGGGAGTGGAGCGGATCCCCTGGCCCCTGGACGACAACCTCACCATCCCCCTCGTGGCGGGGGCGCTGTCCTGGACGCTTCTCCCCTGGTGGGGGTGAGGACCGGGGCATCCAGGGGGTGTACAGGGTCGCGGGAGGCCGCTACTCGTTACCGGTTCGTGATGTTTCCGTCACATCCGGCCCGGTGCGCCCATGCTCCGTTCCCTCGCCTCCTCCCTCGCGGGGGGAGTCCTTCTGGTCCTGGCCATGCAGGTGGGGGCCCCGGAGGGGGCCCATGCCCAGATGCACCCGGTGTTCTCGCCGGGGGAGCTGGTCCGCGTCGGCGCCTTCATCCAGCCCGCGTACCGGTACCAGGGCCTCGAGGGCGAGGAGGACCGGACCGGCTTCTTCCTCCGGAGGGCCCGCATCGACATCACGGGCCAGCTCCTGGAGGGGCGGGTCCGCTTCCGTCTCCTCCCGGACCTGGCGGACATCAACTCGCCCCGGGATGCCTGGGTGGAGCTGCGGGGGCCCTCCGGGCTGGCCCTCCGCATGGGACAGCAGATCGTGCCCCACCACCTCCAGCGGGAGCGGAGCATGGGGCGGGCCCACTTCGGGGACCGCGCCCTGGCCGCCCGCCGCTTCGAGGTCTCCGGGGGCCGCGACCTTGGGGCGGTGGCCCACTGGACCGACCCCGGCGGACGGGCGTTCCTGGCGGCGGGGGCGTTCAACGGCCGGGGGATGAACCGGCCGGAGCCCACCCAGGCCCCCCTCCTCTCGGCCCGGGGGGGGGTGTCGGTGGGCGGTCCGCCCGCCGGCTCGGAGACGGACCTGGCCCGCTCGCCGGATCCGGTGGTGACGCTCTCCGGGGGAACCATGACGGCTCGCCGGAGTCTCCTGAGGCCCCGGCCGGGGTGTG
>JBJHCB010000212.1:0-5106 GCA_050485805.1 Gemmatimonadota bacterium
CCGGGACCCTGACCCAGGGGATCCTCATGGCGGTGTGTACCGTGGTGATCCTCTTCTACGGGGTCTACGGCTACTTCGTCCCCGCCATCGTCCGCATCGGGTTCTCCGTCTACCAGGTGCTGGCGGTGCTGTTCACCATCATCGCCGTCCTGGTCCTGGACGTCCTCATCAGTCGGGGGGCCACCTCCCGGGGCGAGATCCGGTGGGGAGAGATGCCGGAGCGATCCCAGTACGCCCTGTTCATCCTCATGGTGACCTTCACCTGGCTCATGGGGCTCATGGGCTTTGCCCGGAGCGGGATCCGTCAGCACTGGCACGTCTGGGAGGTGATGCGGGACACCAGCGAGCACGCCGCCACCCCGGCCCTGGGATACGCCGCCCAGGTCATCAGCGTCTGTACCATCCTCTTCCTGGCCATGATCGCCTTCATCTTCTGGCTGGGGGGCCTGGTGGAACGCTCCAAACTGGTGCCCCAGGAGGAGGTGGATCCCTCCCTGGGACCCCTGGCCGCCGCCGGGGAGGGCCCGGACCCATCGGGCCCTGACCTGGACCCCGGCCTGGACCCCGGCCTCCAACCCGCCCCCGGCACCTGAGGAGACCCGCGCCATGTCGTCTGTGGACCTGAAGATCGTGGTGGTGGTGATGGTGACCCTGGTGGCCTACACCATGGTGGCCAGCATCATCCCGCAGGTGGAATCCGAGGTTCCCCTGGAGATCGCCTTCGGCGCCGAGGTGACCCCCGAGGAGCTGGTGGAGGCGGGGGAGATCATCTACCGGGGGGCCGGGGGGTGCGTGGCCTGTCACGCCGAGAGCCCCGGGGCCCGGGGCCCGAACCTCCTCACCGACTACCGGGGACAGGGCCTCATCGGGGAGCGCTGCGGCGACCGCGTCCCGGGGCTGGACTGCAAGGAGTACCTGTACCAGGCCCTGGTCCGTCCCAACGACCACATCGTGGATGACTACCCCCCCATCATGCCCCCCTCGGACCGGGCCCTCTCCCAACCCCAGATCTGGGCCATGGTGGCCTTCCTCGAGGCCGCCGGAGGTGAGGTGACGGTGACGGCGGCGGACATCCCGGACGAGGCCGGAGCCCCGCCCCCCGCCACCCCGGCCCCGCCCCCCGGGGACGGACCGCGGCTGGCCGACGCCCCCGAGGTGTTCCGGGCCCAGTGCGTCATGTGCCACCAGGTGGGGGGGGAGGGGGGCCCCATCGGACCGCCCATGGACGGGATCGGTGCCCGCCTCTCCGACGAGGAGCTCCGGGTGGCCATCCTGGACCCCGAGGCCGTCATCGCCGAGGGCTACGAAGACATGGCGGGGATCATGCCCCCCAACTACGGCGACATCCTCTCCGACGAGGAGTTGGAGACGCTGGTGCGCTACCTGAGCGGACTCCATTGACGGGGGAACCATGAGAGAGCTTCTCCGACAACCCTTCTGGCAGGCGGTCCTGGTCCTCGTCCTGGCCTACGTCGCCATCGAGTGGGGGATCGCCTACCTTCCACCCCTGGTGGGGGTGGCCAGCGCCCCCGTGCCTTCCAGCGTGGTGATCCAGTACATGCTCACCGTCCTGGTGGGGATCCTGGTCTGGGTCAGCGACAACGAGGAACGGTGGCGGGAATTCAAGCGCCCCATCCGGGAGACCCTGGTGCTTCCCGAACGCCGGACCCTCCGGGCCGCCCTCCTGGTGGCCCTCCCCCTCCTGGTGGGCTTCGTCACGTGGGACACGGTGCGCCCGAAGATCACGGCCCCGGCGGGGCTCCGCTCCGTCCACCCGGCCCCACCCACCCAGATCACCTACCGGGGAGAGACCGTTCGGCTGGATGGCCTGGAGAACCCCTTGCGGGAGCAGGGGCGGGAAGAGGAGGCCTATCAGCTCGGCCTGGAGCTCTACACCCAGAACTGCATGGCTTGCCACGGGGACTTCCTGGACGGGCAGGGACACTGGGCCCACGGCTACAACCCCGCTCCCCTCCCTCTCCGGGGCGGGAGCACCATCGCCCAGCTCACCGAGAGCTTCGTCTTCTGGCGCATCGCCAAGGGGGGGCCGGGACTCCCCCGGGAGGGGGCGCCCTGGAATTCCGCCATGCCCGCCTGGGAGGACTTCCTCACCCAGGAGGAGGCCTGGGCGGTGACCCTCTTCCTCTACGAACAGGCCGGGCTCTCGCCCCGCACCTGGGAGGAACACTGATGAGCCCCCGCGCCCTCTTCCAGGTGACGGGCCTCTTCCAGGCGAAGGCCCTCCTCCGGGCGACCTCCCTCCTCCGGGCGACCTCCCTCCTCGTTCCGGTGCTCTTCCTCCTCCTTCCGGCCCCCGGTGCGGCGCAGGAAGGGGACCTGGCCCTGGGGAAAGAGGTCTATGACCGGTGGTGCGGATCCTGCCACGGGTGGGACGGAGCCGGGGACGGCCCCGCCGCGGACTGGATGCTTCCCCGTCCCCGGGACTTCACCCGGGGGCTCTACCAGATCCGCACCACCGCCGGGGGGGAGATCCCCACGGACCAGGACATCATGGAGGTCATCAACAAGGGGATGCCGGGCACCACCATGCCGGGATGGGAGAGCCAGCTCCCCCGGCGCCAGCGGGAGGCGCTGGTGGCGTACCTCAAGAGCTTCTACCCCCCCTTCGAGACCCTGGCCACCCCGGCCCCCCTGGACTTCGGGCGGGCTCCCCGGGTCACCGACGAACGGATCGCCGAGGGGCGCCTCTTCTACGACTCCATCGAGTGCTGGCAATGCCATGGCGACCAGGGGCGGGGGGACGGCCCCTCCGCCCGGGACGCCGAGGACGACTGGGGCTTCCCCTCCCGGCCGGCGGACCTGACCCAGAACTGGCGCTTCAGCGGGGGCGGGTCGGTGGAGGACATCTACCGGCGCCTCAGGACCGGGCTGGACGGCTCCCCCATGCCCTCCTTCTCGGACCTCATCGACGCCGGCTTCATGACGGACGACCAGCTCTGGAACGTGGCCCACTTCGTCCGGAGCCTCTCCCCGGAACGGACGCCGCGGATCCGGGAGGTGATCCGGGCCGAACGCGCCGAACCGGGTGAGGTCCCCACCTCGGTGGAGGACGACCGGTGGGAGGAGGTGGAGTCGTTCTACGTCCCGCTGGTGGGGCAGATCATCATCTCCCCCAGGTGGTTCGATCCGTCGGTGAGCGCCGTCTGGGTCCAGGCTGTCCACGACGGGGAGGAGCTGGCCCTCCGCCTCAGCTGGAGCGACCGCACCCGGAGTCCGGACCCGAACTGGCGGATCTGGCAGGAGCGGGTCCTGGAGGTCATGGAGCCCAAGGAGGGCGATCCGGTGGAGCCGGGGGACTTCCCGGACCGGTTCGCCGTGCAGTTCCCCCCCACCATCCCCACGGGGATGGATCGCCCCTACTTCCTCATGGGCGATGCCCGGAACCCCGTATACCTCTGGCAGTGGCAGAGCGACGGAGCCGGTGCGGAGCGGGCCACCGCCCAGGGGATGCGGGACATCGCACCCCTGGACACCGGCGTCCTGACGGCGGACGCCCGCTGGGAGGCCGGAGAGTGGCAGCTCCTCCTCCGCCGGCCCCTCCGGACCGACGACGGTCCGGGAATCCTGCAGTTCGAACCCGGCGTCTCCATCCCCGTGGCCTTCTTCGCCTGGGACGGAGACCACGGCGAGGAGGGAACCCGGGGCTCCATCAGCTCCTGGTTCTTCATCCACCTGGAGCAGGAGGTCCCTGCCTCCACCTACGTGGCCCCACTGGTGGCTTTCCTCCTCACCGGGGGAATGGGCCTGCTGGTGGTGGCCCGGGCCCAGCGGCGCGAGCGGGAGGCCGACGGCCTCCTGGCCGCTTCCGGGGCCCCCGTCGCCGGAGACGGCGACCCGACCGGCGGAGGGACCGCCGGCGCCCCGAACCGGGTGGGGTCCGCACCCCCCACCGAACCCACCCCCCCTCCCGAAACCGAGGCAGACTGATCATGCGCATGACACCCACGAGAATCCTCGTTCCTGCTCTCCTCTTGACCGTGGGCGTGGCCTGCGGGGGCGACGCTGATGCCCCCGGCGCCGCTCCCTCGGTGACCGAGATGCCCTTCGATGTGGCCACCGCCGGGAATGTCCGGGGGATGGTCATGTTCGAGGGGACGGCCCCCGCCCCCGAACCCATCGACATGGCGTCGGAGCCCGACTGCCTGGACCGGTGGGACGAGTCCCCCGCCCGGGAGTTCGTGAAGGTCCGGGACGGTCACCTGGCCGAGGTCTTCATCTATGTGAAGGAGGGGCTCGAGGACATGCAGTTCCCCGTGCCCTCCGAGGCCACCCTGGTGGACCAGTACGCCTGCAGATACGTCCCCCACGTGGCCGGGGTGATGGCGAACCAGACCCTCACCTTCCGGAACTCCGACGGGCTCCTCCACAACGTGAACGCCACCCCCCAGGTCAACCGGCCCTTCAACTTCAGCCAGCCGGTGAACATGGATACGAACCGGACCTTCCCCCAGTCCGAGGTGATGATCCCGGTGCGCTGCGACGTCCACGGCTGGATGCTGGCCTACGTGGGGGTGGTGTCCCACCCCTTCCACTCCACCTCCAACGACCAGGGCGGGTTCGACCTGAGCGGCCTCCCTCCGGGGGAGTATGTCATCGAAGCGTGGCACTCCCGACTGGGGACGCAGGAGCAGCGGGTCACGGTGGCCACCGGCGAGACCGCCGAGGTGACCTTCACCTTCACCGAGGCCATGCTGGCCTCGGCCGACGTGCCCATGGCCGATCCCATCGACCCCCACTACCACAATCCCCTTCTCCGCCACCTGGGCGTCCACGCCCACGGGCCTCCGGCCCCGGGGAGCGGACTCCAGGCCGGAGACGTCCACGGCCACGAGGGGGCGGAGTCCCATGACCACGGGAGCCACACCTCCCGGGTGTCCGCGGATCGACGCTGATGGATCGAGGCTGAACCGCCGACGATGAGCGCGGCGTCGGGGCGGGGAGGCGGGCGGTCGTTCGTCCCTCCCCGCTCCGGCGCCATCCCCCCCCGCCCGCCCCGCACACGGATCCGGAGAGGACGCGAATGAACTGGCTGCTCGACCCCAGCTTCAGCACGTTCGGCCCCGACATCGATCGGCTCTACTACAT
>JBJHCB010000213.1:0-5085 GCA_050485805.1 Gemmatimonadota bacterium
CGACTTCGACACGGTGGGAGGGTTCGTGTTCGGGAGCCTGAACCGCATCCCGGTGGTGGGGGACATGGTGGAGGTGGAGGGCGGAACCCTCCGGGTGGTGAAGATGCGCGGGCGGCGGGTGGAGTTCCTTCGCTTCCTCCCCCCCCGGGACACCGGGGAGTCGGAAGGGCGCGACGGTTCGCGGGAGTGACCCGACCGCGAGTTACCCGGCAGGGTCCCGGGGGTCCTCCTGCCGGGAGCGGCGCTGGGGGACGGTCCGGGGCTCAGGCGGAGGGTGGCGCCGAAATCGGTCCCTTCCCCTCCGCCCCGGCCTCCTCCCGTTCCTCCGGACCGGGGTTCCCGCGCTCCCCAGCCTCCTCCCGGGTCCTGGCCATGTCCTCCCGCCAGAAGGAGATGGCCAGGAGGATGGCCCCCACCGTGATTCCCATGTCCGCCACGTTGAAGATGGGGAAGAGCATGAACCCCAGGTCCAGGGGACCGATGAAGTCCACCACCCCCCGTTCCCACCGGACCCGATCGTAGAGGTTCCCCAGGGCCCCTCCCAGGACCAGGGACGCCGCCACGATGCGAAGCCGGTCCGACGGGGGGGACCGGAGGATGACCAGCGCCAGGAAGCCCACCGCCAGGATGGTAACGGGAATGAACACCATCCGGGGATCGCTTCCGATGCGGAGCCCGAAGGCGGCGCCCTGGTTGAAGGCCAGGGTCAGGGGAATCCACCCCCCCAGGAGCTCCATGGCCCGGCCCCCCGAGAGGGTGGCCAGGGCCCAGCTCTTGGTCCAGAGATCCAGCGCCAGGACCCCTCCGGCGAGGAATCCTGCCACGAGCCACTTCGTATTCAAGCACCGCTCCTGTTCAAGGGCCCCTCACCGGTCGGGGGGATCCGCCTCCCCCAGGGGCGCCTGGGGGGATGGGCATCCATTGAATGTGGAGTCGGGCGGGGGGAAGGTCCACCCTGCCCCGGGGGACCTTCTTCCCTCCTGCCGGGTCCATTCCCGGGTCCCGGATCGGGGCTCGCGTCGGGGCTCCGGCCCCTCGCGGCCCAGCCTGTCCCCCCGTCCTCCCCCGCTCCTGCCATGGCCCCTCGCCCCTCTCGCCAGACCTCCCGGCCACGGTTCGCCGACCCTGGGCGCTTCCCCTCCCGCTTCCCCCTGGTAGCATGGTTCGCCGCCCTCGCCCTCCCTTTCGTCTGGGGATGCGGCTCCCCGGACCAGGTCGACCCGGAGGCGACCCCGGGCGCGGAACCGGGTCCCGAGGCCCACCAGGGGCTCCAGGGTACGCCCCTCCCCGCCGCCATGGACGAGGGCGCGGCCCATCTCCAGGTCCTGTACGTCCCCTCCTCGGGCTTCGCCTATCCGGGATCCGACGGAGAGCTCACCGGGGTCACCGTGGAACTCCTCCGTGGGTTCGGGCGATGGCTCGAGGAGACCCGGGGCCTGGAGGTGGAGATGCGGTTCGTGGCCGAGGAGCGCTGGGCCACCTTCTACCAGGCGGTGAGGGAGGCAGGAGACGGCGTGCTGGGCATCGGGAACGTGACCATCACCGAGGAACGCAGGGAGGAGATCGACTTCTCGCCCCCGTATCTGGCCAACGTGGCCATCCTCATGACCCATGAGGAGGTCCCCGAACTCCAGGCCCTGGACCGGATCGGCGAGGCGTTCCAGGGCCTCACCGGCCTCCTCTACCCCGGGACGCTGCACGAGACCCGGATGGAGGCCCTCAGGGCCCAGCACTTCCCGGAGATGCCCACCGCCGAGGTGGCCTCCAACGACGAGCTGGTGGGGAGGGTCTCGGCGGGGGACGCCTTCGGGTACGTGGACATCTACAACTACTGGCGGGCCGTGGAGGCCGGCGCTCCCCTCCGGCATCATCCCGTGGGCGACGACGCCTCGGAGACCTTCGGGGTCATCCTTCCCCGGGGGTCCACCTGGACGCCCCTCCTGGCGGAGTACTTCGAGGAGGACGGTCCCCTGGTGGAGTCCGACGCCCACCGGGAGCTCCTGCGGGAACACCTGGGCACGGAGCTCGCGGACCTCCTCCGACCCGGGGGCTGAGGCGACCGGAGTCGCCCCCGCCTCACCCCCTACTCCACCCGGAACCCTGAGAGGTCCATCTCGGGTTCGGGGAACTGCATGTCCAGCGCCTCCAGGGTGTCCACCAGGATCCGGGCCACCACCAGGTTCCGGTACCACTTGGAGTCGGCGGGGATGACGTACCAGGGAGCCCACGGGGTACTGGTCCGGGAGAGGGCCACTTCGAAGGCCTCCTGGTAGTCGTCCCAGAGCTTCCGTTCCTCCAGGTCCGCGGCGCTGAACTTCCAGTGCTTCTCCGGGGTGTCCAGGCGGGATTGGAGCCTGCGGGCCTGCTCCTCCCTGGAGATGTGGAGGAAGAACTTGAGGATGGTGGTCCCCTCGTCGGCCAGCATGCGCTCGAAGTCCCGGATATGGTCGTAGCGTCGGCTCCAGACCTCCGGGGAGACCAGGTTCCGGACCCGGACCACCAGGACGTCTTCGTAATGGCTCCGGTTGAAGATCCGGATCTCCCCCCGGGCCGGGGTCTTCCGGTGGATCCGCCAGAGATAGTCGTGGGAGAGCTCCAGGGCCGAGGGCTTCCTGAAGCCGGCCACCTTGACCCCCTGGGGATTCACGCTCCGGAAGACGTGGCGGATGACCCCGTCCTTTCCCCCCGTGTCCATGGCCTGGAGGACCACCAGGAGGCGATGCGTCCCCTGGGCGTAGAGGAGTTCCTGGAGTTCCCGGAGCCGAAGGGTGAGATCATCCAGGTACTCCTGTCCCAGCCGCTTCCGTCCGTCGAAGGTGAGGCGCTCCCCCGGATCCCGCTGGGCAAGTTCGACGGGGGTGTCGGGTTCGATGCGGTATCGGTCCATCCCACACTCCTGGGAAGGGGGGCCGGGAGTCCCACGGATTCCCGCGGAAAAGGGATCAACCCCGCCGTCACCACGAGGGTCCGGGCCCGGGAACGGGGGTGGGTGACCCGACCCCGCGGTGGAATCCCGGAATCGGTCGCGAGAGCTCCGGAGATTGCCCGCGGGCCCCGGGCACTCCAGCTTGAGGGCCCACATCCATACCCCCGCCCACCCCATTCGGAGGAACGATGACCCAGCCCCATTCCAAGATCCTGGTCCCCCTGGACGGCTCCGAATTCGGGGAGCGGGCCCTGGCTGCCGCCCTGGCCCTGGTGGGCCGCAGCGGGGGAGAACTCCATCTGGTCTCCGCCGTCTCCTCCCTTCCCCTCCTCCGCCCGTCCAATGCCGACGAGGGGGAGACCCAGGGCTGGTTTGCGGAGGAGGGGGCCCGGGTGGCCGCGTATCTGGAACAGGTCCGCACCCGGATCCGGGAGTCGAATCCGGACCAGGTGGTCTGGGTCCATTCCCGGGTGGGTGCGCCCACGGATACCATCCTGCGTCGGATCGACGAGGTCAGCGCAGACCTGGTGGTGATGACCACCCACGGGCGGGGGCCCCTGGGGCGGGCCTGGATGGGGAGCGTGGCGGACGGGGTGGTTCGTCAGGCCCCCTGCCCCGTGCTCCTCCTCCGCCCCCAGGAGGAGGAGACCCCCCTGCGGCTGGACCGGATCCTGGTGCCCCTCGACGGCTCCGGCGCCGCGGAGCGCGCGCTCCCGCAGGCGACCCTCCTGGCCCGGCAGTGGGGGAGCCGGCTCCACCTCGCCAGTATCATTCCCACGCCCCACTCCGTGTCGGTCCCCTACCTGGACGCCTCCGCCGAGGCCGAAGAGGTCCGCCAGTCGCTGGGGCGGGAGTACCTGGAATACCTGGAGCGTACCGCGGCCCCCCTGAGGGAGTCGGGGTTCGAGGTGGAGGTGGATGCGATCCGGGCGGAGGAGGTGGCCCAGGGGCTGGCGGGCGTCCTGACCCGGAGCGGCGCCGGACTCCTGGTGATGAGCACCCACGGACGCGGCGGAGTGGCGCGGCTCCTCCTGGGAAGTGTGGCGAATCGGATGATCCGATCCTCCCCCGTCCCCGTGCTGGTGGTTCCCCCGGCTCCTGCTCGCTGAAGGACGGGATCGCGGGGAAAGGGGTCGGAAGGAGACCGATGGCGCCGCGCGTCAGGGTTGAGGAAGGGGGGCGGAGATCCCGCCCCCCTTCCTCAACCCATCAGGGAACCAGGGGTCTGGGTTCCCGGGGAAGCATCCGGATGATCCAGAGGCCGTTGTACATGTCGTTCACGTAGGCCAGCCCATCCCGGACCACCACACCCCAGGTCATGGGGCTGTTCGCCACGTACCCGTCCATGTCCCCGGTGTGGACGTGGACCATCTCCCGCTCCTGTGCCCCCAGATCCCCCATGAGCTCCCCGGAGATGTCGAAGGTCCGGAAGCCGGCGTTGTAGGCCCCCATGTAGAGGGTGTCGCCCGCCACCCAGACGTTGTGGACCCCGCCGAAGTCAGGATTCCACCACGCCACCTTGCGGGGGTTCTCGATGTCGGAGACGTCGAAGACGTGGAGGTTCCCGAAGGCCCGGGAAGCGGCGGCGTCCTTCGCTCCCTCGACATCGTCGGCAGGGAAGACCTCATCCCCCACGAAGACGTAGTTCGCGTGCCGCCAGGCGGTGTGGGTCCCCCGGATGAAGCCGGGTCCATGGCGGGCCTCCACGTCCCGGTACTCCTCGTTCAGGTCGTACTTCACCTGACTCACGAACTGGGGGTTGGAGGGGCTCCCTCCCTTGATCCCGCTCCCCACGTCCAGGATGACGAGCCCGTCGTTCCAGTAGCTCAGGTAGGCCAGCCCGTCCTGGACGTCCACGTCGTGGAGGGTCCGTCCGGCATCGGGGCGCGGCGTGCGCCACTGGGCCACCTCCACCGGGTTGTACGGGTCGTTGATGTCCAGGATGTGGATGGCCCCCGTGCCGTTGTTCGTCAGGTAGACGTGGGTCCCCCAGGGCTCCTGCTGGTAGATGAAGGAGGAGTGGACCCCCGCGGTGACGCCGTCGGTGAACTCGGCGATGGGGACCGGGTGGGCCGGGTCATAGAGCTGGGCGATGACCAGACCGTTCCTCCGGTCCGCCGCCCCCTCCCGGGTGAAGACCATGTAGCGGCCGTCGGGGG
>JBJHCB010000214.1:0-5066 GCA_050485805.1 Gemmatimonadota bacterium
AGTACGTACTCCTCGATGACGCGGGAAAAGGCGCCGTAGTTGCGGGGGTGGGGGACGCCCTCCCCCAGGGGGACCAGGCCCCCGTCGGAGGCGATCATGGTCCACGGCCGAGCCATGAAGTTCTCGATGTCTTCCTCCAGCATCCCGAAGGTGATGAAGCCGGCCCCGCCGGCCTGCTCCAACTCCAGGGCCAGGGCGGCGGGATGCATCCCCCGGAGCTCCGCCGCCTCCGCCAGGGTCTTTCCCTCCAACTCCGGCGCGTGGGAGATCCTCCGGAACTGGATCCTGCCGGCCCCGCCCTCCAGCTCGATACTCCGGGCGATACCCTCCAGAAGCCGTTCCCGGCCCGCGTCGTCGGACTCGACCCGCTCCAGCAGGGCCTCCCGCCCCCCGGCCAGCTCCTCCCGGGGGATGAGGATCCCGGCCACGCTCCCTCCGGCCGCTTCGTAGGGATAGAGGTCGGCGAAGACGGCGAGCCCCTCCTCCCGGGCGGCCTCGATCCGTTCGATGAGCGCTCCGGAGAGGTGCCACTCCCGGGGCCCGAAGGCCTTGATGTGGGTGTGGATTGCGGGAAGGTCCGCCTCCCGGGCGATCCGGATGAGCTCCTCCGTGGAGGCCAGGACCCCCACGCCGTAACCTCCCTCGTCCCGGACGTGGCTCTGGTACACGCCCCCGTGACGGGCGGCCACCCGGGCCAACGCGATGATCTCCTCCGTCTCCGCGTAGTTCCCCGGGACGTAGAAGAGTCCGGTGGAGAGACCCAGCGCCCCCGCGTTCATCCCCTCCTCCACCAGGGCGAGCATCCGGTCCAGTTCGTCCCCCGTGGGAGCCCGGTTCTCCGCGCCCATCACCTCGCTCCGCACCGAGCCGTGGGGGACGAGCTGGAAGACGTTGACGCCCAGGCCGTCCCGGAGAAGCGCTTCCCGCTGGGCCACCAGGTCCACCGCCCCTCCTCCGTCGGGATTCACGAGGACGGAGGTGATCCCCTGGGCCAGGAGGGGGTGGGCGGCGCTCAACTCCGGGTCCGAGAGCCCCTGGGCGGCATGGGAGTGCCCATCCAGGAACCCCGGGGCCACCACCAGGCCGGTGGCATCCACCACCTCCCCCGCCTCCGCGCCCTCCACCTCTCCCACGTGGACGATCACCCCGTCGCGGACGAGGACGTCGGCCATCCGGGCGGGGGCGCCCGTACCGTCCACCACCGATCCTCCCCGGATCCAGAGGTCGTAGGGGGCCTCCCCTGCCCCGTCGGCCAGGCAACCGGCCAGGGCCGCTGCCAGGGCCAGGGCCGTAGCCAGGGTCAAATCGGGGGCCGGGGCGAGTGCACCGGGGACGACCGGGGGAACCGCAGCCGTCCTGGATCCGGATCGGCCGGCCATTCAGTCTGCCTCCAGGAATGCGTCGAGGAGAGCCTGGGGATCGTCCACCCCCACCACCACGCTGGACACCTCCCGCGCCATCCCGTAGGGCCCGCGGGCGGAGGCGGGGGTACGGAGCTCCACGAGGACCCGACGGGCATTCGGGAGCGCCAGGTCCAGGGCGCCCGTCACCGATTCTCCGGGGCGCAGCACCCGCGCGGACCGCACCCGGGAGAGGGGGACCTCCACCGTCCACCGGATCCCCTGCCGGAGGGAGACGCGGCCTCCACCCACCCAGGTGGGTCGGGAGCGGATGGCCCGGAGGTCTCCCAGGATCCAGAGCCCGCCGTACAGGCTGAGGCCGGTGAGGACCCAGGCGGCCACCGGGCTCCAGAGGGCCACGAGGAGGTGGACGGCCACCACCTCCACGGCCAGGACAAGGAGGAGCGCCAGCGCGATGGCGGTCCACCCGGAGGACCGATGCCCCGGGAACGCCTGCGCCCCGGGGGGGACTTCGGCTCCCGACCCGGGGGCCCGGGTGGCATACCTCCCAAGGGCGAACTCGAAGGCCAGGAGGTCGGCCGCCCGATCAGCGGACGGGACCCCACGGGGGAGAGCGGTGCGGACGGCGATGGTCCACCGCTGCAGGAGATCGTGGGCGGGGGAACGACGAAGGGCCCGCCCACCGAGATGGAGCCTCCAGAGGACATAGCCGGCCAGGACGAGCTCCGTGGGGCGGGCCAGGAGCGCGAACGACTCGTACAGGGGCCGCTGTCCCTGGGGAAGGAGCAGCCCCGCCACCTCCAGGGAGAGCCGGAAGACGGGAAGGACGGTGATGGGGGGGAGCCCCAGACCCCGCACCCCCAGGAGGTAGTACACGAGGGGGAGGATCACCACCAGGTCCAGGGTGGTGGCGGAAACCACTGTAGCTGAGTCGGCGTGCCCCCGGAGGATCAGGCTGGATCCCGTCAGGATGGCGGTCGCCGCCAAGGCCAGGAGCGGCAAGTGGGGCAGGCCCTGGAGGCGAGCCGTGGGAGGGAGGGACATGGCGAAGCCGGGGAAGGGGTGGACGGAAGGAGGCGTCCCGCCGACGGGGCGGGAGCCTACTCCCCCCCGAAGTGGAATTCGAACCGGGGGGTGTACCGGTCCACCGAAGCGTACTGGGGCGGCCACCCCAGGGGGTACCCCTGCATGGAGGCGGCGTGTCGGGTCCAGTAGGGGTCGAAGAGGTGGGCCCGGGCCAGAAGGCAGAGATCGGCGCGGCCGGCGGCCACGATGGTGTTCACGTCCATCCACGACGAGATGTTCCCCACCGCCATGGTGGCGATCCCCACCTCGTTGCGGACCCGGTCGGCGAAGGGGGTCTGGAAGAGGCGTCCATACACCGGCTTCTGGAAGGGGACGGTCTGCCCTGCCGAGACGTCCACAGCGTCGCACCCGTGGGCCGCCAGCATCCGGGCCACCTCCACGGTGTCCTCGGGTCCCATCCCCCCCGGCGCCCAGTCCACGGCGCTCACCCGGACGCTCATGGGACGCTCCTCCGGCCATGCGGCCCGGCAGGCGTCGAAGACCTCCAGGGGGAAGCGCATCCGGTTCTCCAGGCTCCCCCCGTACTCGTCGTCCCGGGTGTTGGTGAGGGGAGAGATGAAGGAGGCCAGGAGGTATCCGTGGGCCATGTGGATCTCCAGGAGATCGAAGCCGGCCTCCTGGGCGTATCCGGTGGCCCGGACGAACTCGTCGCGGACCCGGTCCATGTCGGCCCGGGTCATCTCCCGAGGGGTCTGGCTCCGGTCGGGAAAGTAGGGAATGGGCGAGGCGGAGAGGACCTCCCAGGCCTCCTCCGGCTCCAGGGGCTCGTTGTCCCCCTCCCAGAGGCGTCGGGTGGCGGCCTTCCGTCCCGCATGGCCGAGCTGCACGGCGATCCGCGCTTCCGACTGGGAGTGGACGAAGTCCACGATCCGCTTCCACGCTCCCACGTGCTCGTCCTTCCAGAGCCCGGCGCAGCCCGGGCTGATCCGGGCCTCCGGAGAGACATCTGTCATCTCGGCGTAGACGAGACCGGCGCCCCCCACCGCGCGACTCCCCAGATGCTGGAGGTGCCAGTCCCCCACCGTCCCGTCCACGGCGCAGTACTGGCACATGGGGGAAACCACCACGCGGTTCGGGAGGACCAGCTCCCGGAGCCGGAAGGGGGTGAACATGGGTGGAGGAGGGGGGTCGGAGGCCACCGGAACCCCGCTCTGCTCCGCCGCTCGCTCCGCCACCCACGCATCCACCCGGGCGGTGAAGTCCGGGTCCCGCACCCTCAGGTCCGCATGGGTGATGCGGAGGCTCCGGGTCAGGAGGGTGAAGGTGAACTGGAGCGGATCCATCTCCAGGTAGCGCTCGGTGGCCTCGAACCATTCCAGGCTGGCCTGGGCCGCTCGCTGCAGCGACTCCACCGGTGGACGCCGTTCCGCCTCGTAGGCCTCCAGCGCGGCGCGCACCGCTCCGGGCCCCTCCGCTCCGGAATGGGCCAGGAGGGCATCCCGGAGGGCGATGGCGTCCAGCATGGCCATCCGGGTCCCCGAGCCCACCGAGAAGTGGGCGGTGTGGGCGGCATCCCCCAGCAGGACCACATTCCCGTGGGACCAGCGCCGGCAGCGGATGGTGGGGAAGCTCCGCCAGATGGAGCGGTTGGCCACCAGCCGGTGCCCCTCCAGCTCCTGGGCGAAGAGGGCTTCGCAGAAGGCCACGGTGTCGGGCTCGGATGCCCCGTCCAGCCCGGCGGAACGCCAGGTCTCCTCGGTGCACTCCACGATGAAGGTGGACTGCCCCGGGGCGTACTGGTAGGCGTGGACCCGCCAGAGGCCGTGGTCATCCTCCCGGAAGTAGAAGGTGAAGGCGGGGAACTCCCGATCGGTGCCCAGCCAGACGAAGCGGTTCGGACGGAGGTCCACCGTGGGTTCGAACTCCCCTTCCAGGAGCCCCCGGAGGGTGGAGTTCACCCCGTCGGCCCCCAGGACCAGGTCGGCGGGGGGCAGGTCGTCCAGCGACCGGACCTCCATCTCGTAGCGGATGGCGATCCCCAGCGCCTCCGCTTCCCGCTGCAGGACCCGAAGGAGGGTGTGCCGGCCCATTCCGGCGAAGCCATGGCCGGTGGACCGGAGAAGCCGGCCTCCGAAGTGGACGTCGATGTCGTCCCAGCGGACGAAGTGGTCGGTGATGGCCTGGTAGGTCGCCGAGTCGGCGCCCTCCACCTGGGCGATGGTGGCATCGCTGAAGACGACGCCGAATCCGAAGGTGTCGTCGGGGCGGTTCCGCTCCAGGACCAGGATCTCGTGGTCGGGGTCGGCCCGCTTCATGAGGATGGCGAAGTAGAGACCGGCGGGGCCTCCTCCCACGATGACGATCCTCACCGGCGGCCCTCCCGGCGTTCACCCAGTAGTCCCCTGGCGATGATGAGGTGCTGGATGTCGGTGGTTCCCTCGTAGATCCGCAGGGACCGGATGGAGCGGTAGAGCCGGTCCACCACCCCTTCCGCCAGGACCCCCCGCCCCCCCAGGATCTGGACGGCGTCATCGATGATCCGTTGCGCGGCCTCGGTGGCGTACGCCTTGGCCATGGCGGCCTCGGAGGTGATCCGCTCCGCCCCCTGGTCCCACTCCCACGCCGCCCGGTACACCAGGAGGCGGGAGGCGGTGAGCTCCACGGCCATCCGCCCCAGAC
>JBJHCB010000215.1:0-5041 GCA_050485805.1 Gemmatimonadota bacterium
TGACCGAGACCCTGCTGGGGCGGGAGCTCCCCCTCATCATCATCTCCGAGGACCCCATCCAGAACCCCGAGGACGCCCTCCGCACGGGGAAGACCATCGTCTTCGTGGGGCCCTCGGTGCACGGGGGTGAGGTCTCGCCCAAGGAGTCCTTCCAGCTCGTGGCCCGGGAGCTGGTGGCCGGAACCCTCCGCCACCTCCTGGAGGACGTCATCGTCATCGGGGTCCCCCTCCTGAACCCCGACGGGGGCGAGGTGCAGCGGCGCACCAACGAGGCCGGGTACGACATGAACCGGGACTACCTGAAGCTGGAGTCCCAGGAGATCCAGGCGGTGGTGACCCAGATCCTGAACCGGTGGACCCCGGACATCAACGTGGACGGGCACCACGGGGGCTCCGACCCCTACGTCATCACCTACCAGGGCACCCTGAACCCGGCGGCCGACGCCGAGCTCCGGGCCTTCCCCTACGACCACATCTTCCCCCGGATCCGGGCCAAGGCGGAGGCCGAGGACTACGCCTCCTTCGACTACTCCGGGGTCCGGACCCAGGATGGGGAGCGGGGGTGGGGATCCACCTCGGTGGAGCCCCGGAAGCACCACGTCTACACCGGGCTCGTGAACTCGGTGGGGATCCTGCTGGAGACCCCCCGGAACTCCCGCCGGGTCATGCGGGACGGCCGGGTGGTGGAGATCCCCGAGGAGGAGCGCTACTACCACCAGATCCGGGGCGGCGTGCTGGCCCTGGAGGCCATCCTGGAGGTGGCCGCCGAGCGCCGCGAGGAGCTCAGGGCCCTCACCACCGCCTCCCGGATGCGGGCCATCGCGGCCGGGCAGAACGGCTCCAGTGAGGTGGTCCTGGACTACGCCCTGGTGAACCGCGGGAACGAGGACGTCTGGATGCCCAACGAGGACGCCCCGGGGGGATACTCCCTGGAGAACGTCCCCGTCTGGCTCTCCTACGAGATCACCCGCACCACCCCGCGCCCGGTGGGCTACCTCATGCCTCCGGCCATGGCGGCCGTGGTGCCCATCCTGCTGGACCATGACATCGCCGTCTACCGCTTCCGGGACGACACCGCCATGGACGCCGAGGTCTACTACGCCACCCGGGTCTGGACCGACTCCTACTTCCAGGGGAGCTATCTGAAGGCCGTGGAGGTGGAGAAGGAGACGGAGCGGGTGGACGTGGTGGAGGGGTGGTTCTGGGTCCCCACCGCCCAGGCTCGGGGGAACCTCATCGCCTATCTCATGGAGCCGGAGACGGACGACAACCTCATCACCTGGGGGTGGACGGACCACATCCTGCAGGAGACCCCCGCCTCGGTGGAGGTGGCCATGGCCCAGTTCATGGGGGGAGCCGACCTCTCCGGCCTGAGCTCCACGCAGCAGGCGGAGCTCCGGGCCCGGGCCCAGGAGTTCATGGACCGCCGGCAGCAGGTCCCCATGATGCGGGTCATGACCCACCAGGACCTGCCGGTGCAGCGGGTCCGTCACTTCAACGGCTTCCAGCGGAACCGCTTCTTCCGGTACTAGGAGCGGGCATCGCGGGGAGGGGCGGGACGCCCCTCCCCGCGATGAGCCGGCGCCGGGTGGGGCCGAGCCGGATCCCCCGCGACCGGGTCCTGTCGGCCGTCCATGCGGGGCCCAACCAGGTGTTGGGACCTACCCCCGCCCCCCCACGGGCCACCAGCCCCGCCGCGCCCGCCGCCGCCCCCGCCGGAAATACAGGAGCGGCCCGATGTAGTTCACCGCGATGATGGCCGCCCACATCCCCTTGCGGCCGTTGATCTCCCGGGCCGACCGCCGGGCCAGGTCCACCCAGGCGGAGACCGCGAGGGAGACCTGCACCGCGGTGAGGAGCATGACCAGCACCTTTCCTCCGGGAGACAGCTCGTCCCACTGCTTCGATCGCCACGCGTTCGGCCTCACCGTTCCTCCTTCGTTCCGGTCCCTGTTTCGGGTCATGAGGGCCTCCCCGCGGCCCCCGACCTCACCGCCGGAGGGGCTCGTCCAGCATGTCCCAGCCGTAGGCGCCGGCCACCCGGAGGAGGAGCTCGCCCATGACCGCCCCTCCGTTGTCGGCATTGGTGAGCATGGCCACCCCGTAGCCCTTCCGCACGTGCCCCAGGATGAGCCCCCGGAAGCCCTGGTTGGATCCGGTGTGGCCGAAGTACCACCCCTCTCCCCGCTTCTCCACCGTGAGCCCCACGCCGAAGGGGCCCACCCCCACCGGGGTGATCATCTCCAGTGCGGAGGTCCGGTCCAGCACCGCCCCCTCGGGCCCCCGCACCGCCCGCTGCACCTCGGCAATGAAGCGGGCCAGGTCGGCAGAGGTGGTCCAGAGTCCCGCCGCGGCCTGCTCCGGGTAGACGTGCCAAGGGGCGCTCCGGGCTTGCCCCTGCCCGTCGTGGGCCCGGCTGGCCCGTTCCCTCCGGTTCGGGGGGAGGGGCTGCTCGTAGCTGCTGGCCGACATGCCCAGGGGGGCCAGGACGGTCTCCTCCATGAGGGCGGGGAAGGGGCGACCCGTGGACTCCGTCAGGGCGAGCTGCATGATGGTGGTCCCCCCGCCGGAGTACTTGTAGGCCTGGTAGGGGGCTCGGGCGAAGCGCACCGGCCCCACGTTGGAGGGGGCGTCGCCGTTCAGGATCCCCACCACGTCGGGGCGGGGTGCGTCGGGGTCGTAGCCCGGGAAGCCGAAGCCGTCGTCGGCGCCGGAGGTGTGGCTGAAGAGGGAGCGGGGGGTCACCGGGCTCGCCTCGTGTTCCGGCCGGGCCGGCACCTGCCAGCTCCGGAGGAGGAGGTTCACGTCCCCGTCCAGGTCCAGGCTCCCCTCCCGGGCCAGGCGGAGGGCGGCCATGGCCGTCACCGGCTTGCTGATGGAGGCCGCCTGGAAGAGGGTCTCTTGGCCCACCGGGGCGCCCGTTTGCACGTCCGCCACCCCGTACCCCCGGCTCCAGTGGAGCTGGAAGTCATGGACCACCGCCACGCTGATCCCGGGGACGCCGGCGGCCTCCAGGAGCTCGGCGAGGGGGAGCCCCTCGGGCCCGGCGGTGTCCGGGGTCCGGGGCGCCTCGATGAGGCGGAGGACCTCGGCCACCTCCGGTGCCGCCGGCGCTCCCTGCCGGGCGTCCAGCCCGGCGGGAAGGAGGAGGGCCAGGAGGAGGACAAGGAAGGGGAGGCGGGTACGGGGCATGGTGGTGCGGGGGTGCGGGATGGAGGCGGGCCCGGGGAGGGGGTCCCCCTGGCCGGGGGAAGATCCCGGTTCGGGGCCATCTCCACCAGTCGGGGTCCACCCTCAGCGCGCCAGGGTCTCTCCCAGGAGGTAGATGGCCTCGAAGATCTCCGGACCCCGGCACTCCTCGCAGAGGATCTGCCGACCGCCCACCGCCTCCCCGGTCTGCACCTGCAGGAGGCGCGCCCCCACCGTGTAGGTGAGCCCCGAGGTCCCCACGCTCCCCAGGAGCACGAAGTCGGCGTTCAGCATCTGACCGACCCGGAGGCCGTCCGCCTCGGTGATCCCCTGCTCCTGCAGCGCCAGCTCATCCAGGAGATCCTGGATCCGGAGCCGCTCCACCACGCGGATGTTCGGGAGATTGGCCAGCTGGGTGGTGAGAAGCTCGGGGAGGACCCCGAACAGGCTCCCGGCCTCGCCCCCGTCCCGCTCGTCGAAGGGAAGGATGGCCACCACCACGGTGTCGCTGGCCGGGATGAGGGGGGCGTCGGGACCCAGCACCCGGATCCGCCCCGAGAGCCCTGCCGGACGCCGGTCCAGCTCCTCCACCGACGGCTCCCGGGCACGCTCGATCTCCCAGGTGAGGACCTGGCCGTCCCCGACCCCCGCCATGACCCAGCGGTCGCCGGGGGACACGCCCACACGGGAGGCCCGGGAGGGGAGCTGCACCCGGGCCGCCACCTCTCCGGTCCGGAGGTTGTGCACCGTGAGGAGGCGGTTCGCCGCCACCGAGGCGTGGTCGTTCCCCGGCCCCACCACCATGTGCTCCACGGGCCCCTCCTCCAGGCGGATCCCCCGGATGCGCCCCCCACTGAACCAGTCGAAGACCAGGAGCTGATGGCGTCGTTCCAGGTCCGTCGGCCGGGCCGGCCCCCGGAGCCCGCCCCGGGGGAGCGCCACCTCCTCGAGCCCCACCACCAGGACGTTGGCGCCCCGGTCGGCCCCTGCCGAGTGGACCACCGTGCGGGAGCCGTGGAGTTCCTCCCCCTGGAGCTCCACCCTCCGGAGGGTCTGGAGGGTGCCGGGGTCCCAGGCCGTCAGGTCTCCCCGGTTCGTCAGGGAGATGAGCTGGCGGCCGTGACGGTCGAAGCCCACGTGCATGACATCGCCGGAACGACCCCGCGCTTCCAGCCGCCCCAGGGTGGCCCCTCGGCTCAGGTCCAGGAGCTCCAGGTCGTGGTCGGGGCGCGCCACGGCCAGGAACCGGCGCCCCGAATCCAGGGCCAGGAAGGAGGCGCCGGAGGGGACCGGAGGCCCGACCTCCACCGGGTCCGACTGGGGGTCCCCCTGGAGGGGGAGGATCCCCATGCCCCCGGCTTGGTCCACCACCACCACCGCCGAATCACCCGCCAGGAAGGCGGTGAAACGGATGGGGCGCTCCCCCAGCGGACGCCGGACCACGACGTTCGTGTCCCGCTCCAGGTCCCGGATGGTGAGGTAGCCCAGGGCGTCCCCCACCGCCACGAACCGATCGTCGGCGGAGTAGCCCAGGCTGCGCACCTCACCCGCCGCGGTGAAGGGGACCCCCGGGAGGAGCCGCACCTCCTGGGCCTCCCCCGCTCCCGGCAGGGCGACCCCCAGGACCAAGGGGAGGAGGAAGGGAGCGGGCACCCGCATGGTCAGAGCGCCCCCTAGCGCCGGAAGAGGAAGCTGAGCCCGGTCTGGAGGAGGATCAGCCCCCTGCCCGTGTCCGACGAGTCCGTGAGGTAGTTGGCCCCCACATCCAGCGCCACCTGGGGGGAGAGGAAGAACTTGAGCCCCCCGTTCAGCCCGATCCAGTTCACGTCGGCGTCCAGGTCCTGCTTCCACC
>JBJHCB010000216.1:0-3032 GCA_050485805.1 Gemmatimonadota bacterium
ACGTAGAGGTGGCCGCCCTCGGGATCGAAGCTGAAGCGCCAGGGGTTCCGGAGCCCCCAGGCCCAGAGCTCCTCGCGCCCGTCCTCGGGTTGCCCGGCGAAGGGGTTGTCGGAGGGAATCCGGGCCGTGCCTGCCGTCTCCACATCCAGGCGGATGAGGCCCCCCAGGATGGAGCCCACGTCCTGCCCGTGACCCAGGGGGTCGCCGCCGCTCCCGCCGTCCCCCATCCCCAGGTAGAGCATTCCGTCGGGCCCGAACTCCAGGTGGCCCCCGTTGTGGTTCCCGAAGGGCTGGGGGATCCGGAGGAGCTCCGCCCCGGAGGCCGGATCGGCGCGGTCCGGGTCGGCGCCCACCCGGAACTCCACCAGACGACCGTCGCCGGACAGGTCGGTGTAATGGACGAAGAAGCGCCCGTTCGAGGCATGGTCCGGGTGGAAGGTGAAGCCCAGCAGGCCCCGCTCCCCCTGGGCGGTGGTCCGGTCCCGGAGGTCCAGGAAGGGCTCGGACAGGAGCTCACCGTCCCGGATGATGAGGATCCGTCCCCCCTGCTCCGCCACGAAGAGGCGGGCATCCCCGGGCGGGGCGGTGAGATCCAGGGGAAGGGAGAGCCCCGAGGCCACCTGGGCGAGCTGGATCCCGTCGACCCCCGCGGGGGGCGGCTCGGGATCCTCGGCCTCCGTCGGCGAGGCTTCTCCGCAAGCGGCGAGAAGGGTCGTCAGCAGGAGGAACGACAGGAGGAACGAGAAGCGGGGCAGTACGGGACGCGGGCGGCGGGGGGATCCATGGGCCATACCGGCCCTACCCCGGCCATGGGATCAAGCTCCGGAACGGCGTGCGTGGGGGTTCGGCCCGGCATCGGGGTTGCTCCACCCCGCTGCAACGTCGAGCTTCCCTCGGGGCCGTTGGAGCCCGACCAGGCGGCCTCCGGAGGGGTGGCAGAACGGCTATTGCACCGGTCTTGAAAACCGGCGCCCGAAAGGGCTTGTGGGTTCGAATCCCACCCCCTCCGCTTCAGCGTAACCGGCGCATCTCCATGGGTGGCATGGGGACCGACTCCAGGATCTCCAGGACCAGGAGGTCCCCTCGGCACTGGCAGCGGGTCACGCTTCCCGTCGTGTCCTCGCCCACCAAGCCCGCCATGGGCTCCGGATCCGGGAGGGCATCCACGCCTCTCCCGAACGCCATGGCCATCCGGACATCGCCCATGTCCGGCGGCTCGCTCCGCATGAGATCGCCCTCGAGGGTGAATCGGGTCCGAGAGGTTCCCACCATCCGCACGCTCCACAGCGGAGCGCCGTCTCACAGTCCCATGCTCAGCGTGGCATCGTACTCCACCTCGTACCGGCCGCCGGGAAGGATCCGGTGGCGGCTTCCTTCGGTGAGATCCAGGATCTCCATGTCGGCTCCCGGTTCATCCCCGGGATCCGCCATGGACCGGAAGAAGGCCAGGTAACACCGGTGCGGGTCCGCCACCCCCCACTCTCCCTCCAGGCAGGGGTCCTGGAGCGGGAGGGTGGCCCCGGGAGGGGCGGGTGGAACCGGGGCTGAGGCTGCGGCTGGAAGTGGGGCCGCCCCCAGGGCGCCGGGTAGGGCCAGACCGGGACCCCCGAGAAGGAAGAGCCCCGCCCAGACCCTCGGCAGGAGTCGCGCCATCGAACGGGGTCCGGTTCGGGGGACGAGGGTCATCATGGATCTCCCCTCCTTCCGTGGATGAGAAGGGGGAAACGCTGCCCTCACCACCCCTCGAAGCCGAAGATGAGTCCGAAGGTGAGGGAGGTGGCCCGATTCCGGGCGTCGGGTCCGTCCGGACCGCTCCCCACCCGGGCGAGCCCCCGCACCGTCCTCAGGTCCAGGGACAGCCCCACCACCCCGCCCAGGTCCAGGTCCAGCCCCCCTCCCAGGACCAGGCCGCGGTCCGCCGAGGCCACCACGGTCCGGGCGTCGGGCGACCCGGCCAGCAGGCAGTCGTCGCTCAACCGGCCCTGCCCCGTCTCGGACACCCGGACCGAGCAGTTGAGCTTCCAGGCGAAGGCGGGTCCCCCGCTCACCGAGGCCCAGAGACGATCCTCGAGCCCCGGCACGGCAAAGGTCAGGTGTCCCAGGACCGGGACCTCCACGTAGTCCACCCCGAGCTCCTGGAAGAATTCCGGGCTCTCCACCATGATCTGGGTCTCCCCGGCACCCTTGGGCGCGTAGAAGAGCTCCGGCCCGATGGCCAGGGGGCCCACATGGAAGAGGATGTAGGACCCCCCCCCGGTGAGCCCGGAGCGGGAGCTCGAGGACTGGACGTCGGGCCCGAAGAGGTCGGCCATGGAGGGGCCGGCCGCGACGCCGAACTGGGCCTCCGCGGGGGCGGGGAGCGCGAGGAGGGCCACGACGGAAACGGAGAGGGCGGCGCTTCGAAGCATGGGGACTCCCGGTGGATGGGGGACCGAGCCGGAGTCGGGACTCCGGCGCCCACATCCATGTCCACGGGATTCCCGGGCGATGGGGATCACCCCCCGGGCGTCCGCCCCGGGGAGGGGCGCTACCTCGGGGTCAGCGAAGCAGTCCCCCCTGGCGCGTCAGTCGCCCGCCGGCTCCAGCCGGATCACCTTCCCCAGCGGCTCGCCCCCCCGATGCTCCGTCAGGGCGTAGATGAAGCCGTCGGGGCCGTCCCGGACGTCCCGGATCCGCTCCCCGTACTCCGTCAGGAGGGTCTCTTCGCCCACGTAGGTGTGGCCGTTCAGGGTCACCCGGGCGATCTGGGTCCCCGCCAGGCCTCCCACCAGCATGCTCCCCCGCCAGGCGGGGAAGGCGTCCCCGGTGTAGAAGGCCTTGCCGGAGGTGGCGATGGAGGGGGTCCACTGGTGGACGGGCTGCTCCATCCCCTCCATGTGGGTGTGCTCGGTGAGGATGCTGCCGTCGTAGTTGATCCCGTAGCTGATGACGGGCCACCCGTAGTTGATCCCCGGCCGGACCAGGTTGATCTCGTCCCCGCCCCGGGGACCGTGCTCGTTCTGCCAGATCTCCCCCGTCTCCGGGTGGATGGC
>JBJHCB010000216.1:3042-4950 GCA_050485805.1 Gemmatimonadota bacterium
GGCCAGCCCCTGGCCGTTCCGGTTCCCGTAGGTCCAGATCTCGGGGAGGGCGTCGTCCCGGCCCACGAAGGGGTTGTCGGAGGGGACCCGCCCGTCGTCGTGGAGGCGGAGGATGGTCCCGATGTGGTTCCGGAGGTTCTGGGACTCGTCCATGTACCCCCGGTCCCCCAGGGCCAGGAAGAGGTAGCCGTCGGCGTCGATGACCATCCGACCCCCGAAGTGGGCGCCCCGATCGGTCCACGCCTCGGCGGCAAAGATCTCCTGGATCCCGGTGATCCGGTTCCCGTCCCAGGTGCCCCGGAGGATGGCGGTGGTCCGCTCCCCGTCCGCCCGCGGCTTCGAATAGCTCAGGTAGACGTAGCGGTTCGTCTCGAACCCGGGGTGGAGGAGGATGTCCAGGAGACCGCCCTGGCCCCCGGCTCCGATCTCCGGCAGGTCGGCCACGGGGTCGGGGAGGAGGGCCCCGTCCCGGATGAGGCGGACCCGCCCCGGCCGCTCCGTCAGGAGGATGTCCCCGCCGGGGAGGAACTGCATCCCCCAGGGGTTCTGGAGCCCGTCGGCCAGGGTCACCACCCGGTAGGCGTGATCCTGGGACTGGAAGACGGGCTCCTGCCCCAGGAGGGTCCCGGCGGCCAGGAGGCTCACCAGCGCCCCCGTCCCCAGGGCCACCCACCGGGCCGTCCGGGTGGAGGGGGAGGGCAGGGCCCGCTCCCCCTTCCGGCCCTTTCCGGGGGCGGAGGCGGGATCCCGGTCTCCGGAGCGGGGGGGACGGGAGTCGGGACTCCGCTGAAGGGGCGTGGACGCCATGTCGTCTGCACTCCGTCTCAAAAGGGGACGAACACCACCCGGAGGAGTAACCCCGAGACGCCTCCCGGGATCCCCCACCCCACCCTCCTCCCCCCAGGGGGCGGATCAGGGGAAGATGCCCCGTTCCCGATAGGCCAGGGCGACCTTGTCGATGGCCAGGGCGAAGGCCGCCAGCCGGAGGTCCACCTCCATCCGGCGGGAGGCCTCCCGGATCTGATGGTAGGCCGACACCATGGTCTCCTCCAACCCCGAGTTGACCAGATCCTCCTCGTCGGCGCCCTGGGAGAGGGAGGCCGAGAGATCGGGGTCGAACGACTCCCCCACCAGGTCCTCCACCGCGCCCAGGATCCGACCGAAGGCCGCTCCCTCGAAGCGGCGCTCCATGCGGCCGAAGCGGACGTGGGAGAGGTTCTTGATCCACTCGAAGTAGGAGACCGTCACCCCGCCCGCGTTCAGGTAGAGGTCGGGGAGCTGCAGCACCCCCCGCTCCACCAGGATCCCGGCGGCGTCGGCGGTGGTGGGACCGTTGGCCCCTTCGGCGATGATGCCCGCCCGGATGCGAGGGGCGTTCTCCCGGGTGATGACGCTCTCCACGGCGGCGGGCAGGAGGATGTCACACTCCCACTCCAGCCCCCCGATGCCCTCCTCCCCCTCCAGCTTCTCCCGTGCGTCCAGCTCCAGGATGGATCCTCCGGCCTCCCGATGGTCCCGGATGAGGTCCAGGTCCAGTCCGTCCGGATCGTAGATGGCGCCCTCCCGCTCCACCACGCCCACCACCCGGGCGCCCTCCTCCACCAGGAAGCGACCGGCGTGATATCCCACGTTCCCCAGCCCCTGGATCACCACCCTCTTCCCGTCGATTCCGGGGGCGAGGCCCAGGCCCTCCATGTCCTCGCGGGAGGCCAGCGCCTCCCGGAGGCCGAAGTAGACTCCCCGCCCGGTGGCCTCCAGCCGTCCCCGGACCCCCCCCTGGGAGACGGGTTTCCCGGTGACCGCCCCGGCCCCCCCGAGCTCCCCGCGGGAGAGGGCCAGGTAGGTGTCGGCCATCCAGGAGATCTCCCGGGGACCCACCCCCATGTCGGGTCCCGGGACGTCCACCCC
>JBJHCB010000217.1:0-4930 GCA_050485805.1 Gemmatimonadota bacterium
AGCTCCGGAAGTCGGAACGTTGGACCACGCCCAGGTTGGGGGTGAGGGTGGTGAACGGATAGTCCGCCACCTTGGGGCGGGCCGCCGAGACGGCCGCCAGGAAGGTGGACTTTCCGGCGTTGGGTTCCCCGACGAGGCCCACGTCGGCGATGAGCTTCAGGGTGAGCTCCACGGTCCGGGACTCCCCCTCGGCTCCCGGCTCCCAGTGCCGGGGCGCCTGCCGGGTGGCGGTGGCGAACCGGGCGTTCCCGCGCCCGCCCCGCCCCCCCCGGGCCACCACCAGGCGCTCCCCCGGCTCCAGGAGCTCACCCAGGAGGTCCCCGGACTCCCCATCCCGCACCACCGTCCCCGGCGGGACCCGGAGCTCCCGGCTCGCCCCCCGGCGCCCCGTCCGGTTGCTCCCCTCGCCGTGCTGCCCCCGTTCGGCCCTGTATTCCGCGTGGTACCGGAAGTCCAGGAGGGTGGAGAGCTGCTCGTCCACCACCAGGATCACCTCCCCCCCATCCCCCCCATCCCCCCCCGAGGGGCCCCCACGGGGAACCCCCGACTCCCTGCGAAAGGCCTCGGCCCCGGACCCGCCTGTGCCGCCGTGGACCCGGATGGTGACCTGATCGATGAACATCCCCACCTCCCTCGCTGTGGATCGTCGTCCCGCGCCGCCCATGGGGGGCGGGGGCGTCCCCGCTACTCCCGGGCCCGTCGCGCCCCCAGGCGGGCCCAGGTCTCCCGGGCCCGCCGCGCCGCGCCCCGGGATGGAGTCAGGGCCAGGGCCTCCTCCAGCGCTTCCTCCACACGGCCGGCGGGAACCCCCACGTTCAGGGCCCCCCGGAGGTGGGAGTAGAGCTGCACCGGTGCGTCCAGGACCGCCAGGATGGCCACGATGCAGAGCTCCCGTCTCCCCAGGTCGAGTCCCGGGCGCCCCAGGACCTTGCCATATCCCTCCAGCACCATCCACCGATCCATCTCGGGGTGGAGGCGTCCGATGTTCTCCCGTAGGCCCGGATACTGGTCCCCGTAGACCCGGGCGCAGACCTGGGCTCCCCGACCCTCCCAGAGGGAGGGGTCCTCCCGGCGGGGCTCCGGCGGGTCGCCTCCCCGGAGGCTCCGCCAGACCCCGAGCCCGGCCAGGGCCGCCGGAAACCCCAGGAAGAGGTAGGACTGGAGGAGGACCTCCTCCACCTCCGTTGGGTCCGCCCTCGTCTCCGCCTCCTCCAGGGTCGCCCTCAGGAGCTCCGGACGGCGGGAGGCCAGAGCCGCGCTCACCCGCACCAGTGCGCGGAGGTCGGAGGGGAGGTGGGCCGGCCCGCCTTTCCTCGCCTCCCCACCCGGGTCCGACCTCACGGGGACGCCCCCGCCGCCTCCAACCACGCCACCTCCTCCCCCCGGGTGTTGGGAACGGGTCTCCGGAACCACCCCTCCAGCCGGTTCGCCTCCTCGGGAGTGAAGACCCCGAGCCGATGGAGCGCGGTGGCGAGAGCCACCTCGCATGCGCGGCGGGCCCCGTCCTCCACCTTGAGGACCAGCCCCTGGGCCCGGCCCCGGAGGAGGGCACCGTAGACTCCTTCCGCGCCCAGCTTCACCACCACCCGGTCCCCGGCGAGCTCCATGAGGTGGGTGCAGAGGCGGCCGGTCCCCCCCACCATGAAGGGATGGTCCGCCATGGCCTCCACCACCCGTGCGGGACCCTCCACCCCGCCATCGGCCGCCTCCTCCAGGGCGGCGAAGGCCCGAGCCGCGCTCCGGAGCGAGACGCCGAAGGTGGCGACCCCGCACCCGTCCACTCCGACGGGGATGCGGTCCCGGGGCGCACCCGTCCACCGGGCCACCTCCTCCAGCATCCTGCGCTGCACCGGGTGGTCGGGGCGCCGATAGCCCCGCGTGGTCCACCCCCGGGCCCGGGCCAACGCCAGCATTCCCGCGTGCTTGCCCGAGCAGTTGTTGTGGATGGGGGAGGGCTCCCTCCCCCCGCGGGCCAGGGCCTGGGCAGCCGCCTCCCCCATGGGCGGATGCGGCCCACATTCCAAGGCGCTCTCCGTGAGTCCGCTCCCGTCGAGGATCCGCCGGACCCCCTGCAGGTGGACCTCCTCCGCATTGTGGGAGCCGCAGCAGAGGGCCACCTCCTCCGGTGTGAGCCCCGCCTCTCCCCCGGTCAGCCCGTCTTCCACCAGGGGCAGGGCCTGGAAGGGCTTGGCGGCCGACCGAAGGAAGAGGGTGAGCTCGGGATCACCGCTGGAGGCCAGGAGACGACCCCGGGCGTCCACCAGGGCCAGGTGCACCCGGTGGCGGGATTCCGGAAGGGGTCCCCGCCAGAGCACCACCTCCGGGATCAAAGGTTGGACCCGGTCAGGGGGCAGACCCATGGCCGAACCGGCCGCCACCCCGGGAGGGCCCCCCGCGTCTCCCCCCGGAGCCCGGCCTCACTCGGGCTCGGCGTCTCCGCTCCCCTGCGCCGCCGCCCCTCCCACGCGGGCAAAGAGCGCGTCCTGGGTCCGGGCCCCGGCCAGGAGCTCCAGGGCCCGCTGGAGGGGACGATCATGGACCACCCGACGCTGGAACTGGTGCCCCTCGCCCCAGCCCTGGAGGGCGATCTCCGCCTCGAGGTGGAGCCGGACGAAGGGCTCGGCCGCGTCCCAGGCTTCCCGGTCCACTCCGGAGCCGGCGTCCACGAGACGCTGGTAGAGGGCGTCCAGGTCCTCCGAGGTAACCTGGAAATCGGGGCCCCGCTCCCCGTTCCGCTGCAGGTAATCCACCGCGTGGTTGAACACACCGGTGTTGTAGCGCCCCCCTTCGCGGAAGAGGGCGCGGACCGCGCGCTGCTCGGGGGCGGAGAGGGTATCGGGGAGGACGATGAGGTCGGGGACGATCCCCCCTCCCGCCCGGAGGGTCCGACCGGCCATGGATTCCACCGTGGGCCTCCCCACCGTGTCGGGCGGGAAGACGAACTGCCCGTCCAGGGAAAGGGCCGCGGGACCGGCGGGCTCCTCCTCCTCCCCCTCCCCCGGCACCACCGCCCGCTCGATGGAGCGCCCCGCGGGGGTGTACCACCGGGCGGTGGTGAGCTTCAGGACATTCCCCCCGGTGAGGGAGAAGAGGGTCTGCACCGACCCCTTCCCGAAGGTGGTGGAGCCCAGCACCAGGGCCCGGTCATGGTCTTGGAGGGCCCCGGCCACGATCTCCGCGGCCGAGGCGCTCCCCCGGTCCACCAGGACCACGAGGGGGACGCCCTCGTAACGATCAGGGGCTCCGGTCCTGAACGCCTGGTTCTGCTCCCGGCTCTGCCCCTGGGTCTCCGCCACCACCACCCGCTGGGGGAGGAAGAGATCGGCCACCCCGATCCCCTGTTCCAGGATGCCGCCGGGGTTGCCCCGGAGGTCCAGGACCAGGGCGCGGGCTCCCTGGGCCCGGAGGGAGTCGGCTGCCGCACGGACCTCCTGGCCCGAGGTCTCGTTGAAGAGACTGAGGGGGATGTACCCCACCCCGTCCCCCAGGAGGGTGGCGAAGGAGACCGACCGGAGCTGGATCCGCGCCCGTTCCAGGGTGAACTCGATGGGCGTCTCCACCGCCGGCCGGTCGACCCGGACCTCCACCTGCGACCCGGCGGGTCCCCGGAGGATCTGGACCGCCTCCTGACTCGCCCACCCCCGGATGGAGGTGCCGTCCACCTCCACGATGCGATCCCCGGCCCGGATCCCCGCACGGGCTCCCGGCGAACCGGGAATGGGGCCCACCACGGTGATGTACCCGTCCCGCTCCACGATCTCCAGTCCCACGCCGCCGTAATCGCCCTCGGCCTGGATCCGGAAATTCTCGTAGTCGCTGACGTTCAGGATGGAGGTGTTGGGGTCGCCCAGCTCCCGGATCAGCCCCTCGATGGCGAAATCGTAGAGCGCCGACCGCTCCACGGGGTCCACGTAGCGGTCGGCGATGTGGTCCAGGACCTCCTGGAAGAGGCGCGACTGGACGTACACGTTCTGCTCCTGGGCCACGCCCCGCTGCAGGAACCACCCCCCCGCCAGGAGGGCGAGGAGGAGGACGGCACCGGGTCCCAGGGGAGCACGTTTCATGGGCGGTCGGGGGGCGGATCGGGTAGGACGGTGGGGGGAACTCCCTCTTCAGAACACCGCGCGGAATGGAAGGTTTCGGGGAAGCGCTCCCGGAGGAGGCGCCGGAGGGTGGCCTGCACGGCCTCCACCCCGGGGCCGGCGTCCACCAGCACCGCCCCCGGGTCCTCCCGGGCGAGGGCCCGGTATCCCTCCCGGACCCGTTGCAGGAAGCCATCCCCTTCCGACTCGATCCGGTCCGCCGCCTTTCCGTCCCGGCGCTGGCGCGCCCGCCCCTCTTCCCATGGGAGGTCCAGCACCAGGACCAGATCCGGGCGCAGGCCCCCCGTGGCGAAGCGGTTCAGCTGTCGCACCTCCTCCAGGGGAAGGGTGCGACCGTACCCCTGGTAGGCGAAGGTGGAGCTCTCGAAGCGATCCGAGACCATGATCCCCCCGGCCCGGAGGGTGGGGTCCACCACCTCCCGGACGAAGGCGGCCCGGGCCGCCAGCATGAGGAGGAGCTCCGTCTCCGCCCCCAGGTGGAATTCCTCCCGGTGGAGGAGGACCTCCCGGATGGCCTCGCCGGCCGGCGTGCCCCCGGGCTCCCGGGCCAGGCGGACCGGGAGTCCCAGCCCCTCCATCCACTCCAGGAGGAGCCGGGCCTGGGTGGTCTTTCCCACCCCCTCCACCCCTTCCAGGACCAGGAAGAGACCGCGCCCGGCGGGAGTCCCCTTCACGACGTCACTCGTCCTCGGCGGCGTAGTCCTGGCCCAGGTGGGTGAGGGGCTCCTCGCCGCCCAGCCAGCGGAGGGTGTTCTTCAGCTTCCGATGCTGGATGAAGATGTCATGCTCGGGATAGAGGCCCGGGAGGGTCTGGGGACTCTTGAAGT
>JBJHCB010000218.1:0-4858 GCA_050485805.1 Gemmatimonadota bacterium
CTCCCAGGGTGGCCCTCCCGGGGATCTCTTCCTGGTCTTCCAGGTCCGGCCCCATCGGTTCTTCCGCCGGGAGGGGCTGGACATCCATGTGACCGTCCCCCTGAACCTCGCCCAGGCCACCCTGGGATCCCGGATCAAGGTACGGACCATCTCCGGGAAGCAGGTGGTCCTGAGGATCCCTCCCGGGACCCAGAGCGGGACGCGGTTCCGCATCCGGGGACAGGGAGTGACCCGGGGGGAGCGGACGGGGGACCAGTATGTGGAGGTGAAGGTGGAGGTCCCCGAGTCCCTCACCCCGGAGCAGGAAGAGGCCATGAAGTCCTTCGCGGAGACGGCCGGGCTGCGGTACTGAGGGAGCGCCCCACCGTCCGATCTCAGATCCCGGTGACCATGGCTCCCGCTGGGACCCGGAGCGCCGCCCCGATCCGCCCTCCCCCCAGGACCCGGTCCCCCTGGAAGAGCACGGCCGACTGCCCCGGCGTCACCGCCCGCTGGGGCTCCTGGAAGCGGATCCGGAGGACCGGACCCGGGGGCCCGGATCCCTCCCCGGGCGGGGTGGGATCCCCATCCCCGGGCTCCACCACCGCGGGGACGCCGGCGGCCCGGTGGCGGATCTGCACCTGGAGCGGGGTGCCGGGCTCCGGGGGCGTGGCGGTGAGCCAGTGGACGCCCTCCACCGTCATGGCCCCGGAGACCAGGGCCTCCCGGGGGCCCACCACCACCTCCCGGGTCTCCGGGCGGATCTCCAGGACGAAGAGGGGCTCCGGGAACCCCCCTCCCAGCCCCTTCCGCTGTCCCACGGTGAATCCCGCATACCCGGTGTGCTCTCCCACCACCTCCCCCTCCAGGGTGACCACCTTCCCCGGCTCCAGGGCGGGGTGCCGGGGCCTGAGCCTCTGGGCCAGGAACTCCCGGTAGTCCCCCGAGGGGACGAAGCAGATCTCCTGGGACTCGGGCTTCTCCGCCGTGACCAGCCCCAGTTCCCGGGCCCGCTCCCGCACCTCGGGCTTGGTGAGCCCGCCCAGGGGAAAGCGGAGGAGGGGAAGGATCTCCCGGGGAAGCCCCCAGAGGAAGTAGGCCTGGTCCTTCCCCCGGTCCGCGCCCCGGAGGAGGCGGGGCTCCTCCCCACCTGGATGCCGGATCCGGACGTAGTGTCCGGTGGCGATGGCGTCGCACCCCAGGGCGCGGCCCCGCTGGAGGAGATCCCGGAACTTGGTGTTGGAGTTGCACCGGACGCAGGGGTTCGGCGTCCGGCCGCGGGCGTACTCCCCCACGAAGTCGTCGATGACGTCCCGGGTGAACTCCTCCTCCACGTCGAAGACGTAGTGGGGGATCCCCAGGCGGTCCGCCACCCGCTTGGCGTCCAGGATCCCGTCCAGCCCGCAGCAGGTCCGGGTGGGGCCGGCGGTCTCCTCGTAGCAGAAGGTCTTCATGGTGACGCCCACCACCTGGTGGCCCGCCCGGTGGAGGAGGGCCGCCGCCACCGAGGAGTCCACGCCCCCGGACATGGCCACCAGGATGCGCTCCGGCCGCTCCGCACGGGCCGCCGCCTCCAGGCGCTCCACGCGCTCCGGGGAGGGGGGGAGGGGGGACATCATGGACCTTCCTTTCCAGGGCGCACGGGGACCGGATGGGGGGGCGGCGAGCCCTCCGGGGCGCCTTCCCATACGCGGGAGAGGACCCTGAGGATCCGGTCTCCCGCTTCCCGGACCTCGTCGGCGGTGGTGCTCCATCCCAGGGAGATGCGGAGGGGGGCCGTCTTCCCGGCCGCCTCCTCGCCGTAGAGGGCGGCCAGCACCGGGCTCACCTCCGTGGAGCCGCTCCGGCACGCCGAGCCTGCCGAGACGGCCACGCCCTCCAGATCCAGGGCCCCGGGAAGGAGGTCCCTGGGGAGCCCGGGGATGCCCAGGTTCAGGATGTGGGGGGCCCGCCGTCCTTCTCCCCCGTGGACGCGGAGGGCCGGGAAGCGGGCGCAAAGCCGGGCTTCCAGGGCGTCCCGGAGGGCGCCCAGTCGGGCGGCTTCGTCCTCCCCGGCCGCCAGCGCCAGGGCCAGCGCCTCGGCGGTTCCCACCGCCGCCTCCACGTCCACCGTCCCCGGTCGGACCCCTCCCTCCTGCCCGCCGCCCAGGAGGAGGGGGGCCAGGGGGACGCCTTCCTCCCGGACCAGGATGCCCGCCCCTCCCGGTCCCCCCAGCTTGTGGGCCGAGAGGGAGAGGAGGTGGGGCCGGGCGTCACCCCGGGGGAGGGGGGTCCGTCCCACCCCCTGCACCGCATCCACGTGGGTCGCCACCCCGGCAGTGCGGCAGCGGCGGATGGGCTCCTCCAGCTGCAGGAGGAGCCCCGTCTCCCCGTTCACGAGCTGGATGGAGACCAGAGCCACGGGCGCCGTGCCCCGGGAGGGGAGGAGGCGCTCCAGGGCGTCCGGGTCCACCCGACCCGCCGGGGAGACAGGGAGGGTCTCGATGCGGCACCCGGTTCGGTCCGCCGCCGCGGCGGCGGATTCCCGGACTGCGGAGTGCTCCAGGGCGGAGTGGACCAGGACCGGAGGCCGGCCGGAGTCCTGGGGGGACCCCTTGGAGGGTCCCGGCCAGGCGGCGGCCAGGGCCCGCCCCTGCACCGCCAGGTTGTCCGACTCCGTCCCGCCCCGGACGAAGAACACCTCCCGGGGGGCCGCCTCCAGGAGGTGGGCCACCTGCTCCCGGGCCGATTCCAGGAGGGATCGGGCCTCCCGGCCCCTCCGGTGCGGAGAGGCGGGATTCCCTCGGGGACGTGCCCGCACCTCGGCCATGGCCTCCGCCACCCGGGGGTGGAGGGGCGTGGTGGCGGCATGGTCCAGATAGATGTACGACATGGCATCCCGGGGGCGCGCGGTGGGAGGGGCGGGGTTTGCCCCACCCCCCTCCTCTGCCACAAGTTAGCGGGGCGGATCGGTCGCCTGAACCGATTCCACCCCCTCCGGCCCCTTTCCATGCCCCCCGAACCCGGTTCCACCTCGCCCCGCCCCTCTCCTCCTCCCCTTCCCCCGCAGGCCCCCCGGCGCTTCCGGGCCACCGTCCATGGGACCGTCTTCGCCGAGCGGGAATCGGCCCTGGACCGGATCCATGAAGGGGACGATCTGACCCTCATCCCCGATCCACCCGTCCAGGAGCGGCCCGAGGTCTGGGTCCACCTTCCCTCGGGGGAGCCGGTGGGCCGGCTCCCCTCGGAGATCGGGTCCTGGCTGGCGCCCTGGATGCTCCGGGGTGGCTCCGCCCGGGCCCGGGCCATCCGGATCTCGGGGCCCGAGACCCCCAGCTGGCGCCGCCTCCTCCTGGAGGTGAGCTGCCGCTGAGGCCCGAGGCCCGAGGCCGGCGGACCCGGAGCCGATCCGCTCCGGGCCGACGCCGATCCTCAGAAGCTGGAGACGCTCCCCGCCTCCCCCAGTGACTCGAGACGGTGGGTTTCCCGGGCCCAGAAGGGCTCGCCGTACCCCCGTCGGATCCGGGATCCCCAGGCGGCCAGATGGACCCGGACCTGGTCCTCCAGCGGTCGGTCGCCCCCGGGATAGACCTCTCCGGCGGCCCGGGCCCCCTGGAACTGGGAGGCATAGCAGGCCAGGGCGTCCAGCTTCCGGTCCACGGTCTCCGTCACGTCCACGACGTAGGTGGGGGCGGGAGTGTCCTCCCGGAAGGCCATGGCGTGGAGGATCCGAACCGGGCGGAAGGGCTCCCCCGGGGCCTCCAGGTTCCGGAGCCCGGAGAGGAAGGCGGCGGAGGTGACGAGGCGGGCCGCCGCCCGATGGTCCGGGTGCCGGCCCTCCAGCCAGTGGGTCACCAGGATCCGGGGACGGAGCTCCCGGAAGAGACCCGCCACCAGGCGTCGCGCTTCGTGGCTGTCCTCCACGCGTCCATCGGGGAGCTGGGCGTTGCGGCGAAGGTGCACGCCCAGGACCTTCCGGGCCGCTTCCGCCTCCTGGGCCCGGATCTCCGCGGTGCCCCGGCTCCCCAGCTCGCCCCGGGTCAGGTCCAGGATCCCCACCCGCTCCCCCCGGTCCACGCTCCGGGCCAGTGCGCCCCCGCAGAGGAGCTCGGCATCGTCGGGGTGGGCGAAGACGGCCAGGACGTCCAGGCCGGGGGCGGAGTCATCCGGGGGGAAGCCGGTCATGGGATGGCGGAAGGGGGAGCGGGGTGGCTGGGCCGCGCCAACCTAACCCCCCTCCCGCCCCGGGGGCACCCCGGGCACACCGGGGGTCGCGGGCGTCCCGGGGATCCCGGGCGCAGGTCACTCGTACCGGAGGGCGTCCACCGGTTCCATCCGGGCGGCCCGGAGCGCGGGGATCAGCCCGAAGAGCATCCCCGTCACCGCCGCCATGGTGAGTCCGGCGGCCGCAGCCCAGAGGGGGACCACCGCGGGGATGGGGGTGGCGGCGGCCACGGCGGCGGCGAGCCCCATCCCCAGAAGGAGGCCGGCCCCGCCCCCCAGGAGGGTCAGGAACCCGGCCTCCACCAGGAACTGCCAGAGGATCTCGGTGCCGGTGGCGCCCACCGCCTTCCGGATCCCGATCTCCCGGGTCCGCTCCGTCACGGAGATCATCATGATCCCCACCACCCCCACCCCACCCACCAGGAGTCCCACGGAGGAAAGGGCCAGCATCACCACGAAGAAGACGCCCGTGAACCGATCGAAGAGCTCCAGGAGCTGGGTGGAGCGGAGCAGGGAGAAGTCGTTCGGTTCGCCGGGGGCCAGCCCCCGAATGCTCCGGAGGAGCCCCGTCACCTGATCCTCCGCCATCTCCTGTGAGATCCCTTCCCGGGGGACCACCACCACCTGCCCCCACTCGCCGTCGGCCTTGAGGCGGCGGATGGCGGTGGTGTAGGGG
>JBJHCB010000219.1:0-4845 GCA_050485805.1 Gemmatimonadota bacterium
GTACTCCACCCAGGGCTGGAAGGCGGACAGGTCCACCAGGTTCACCACGCTTCCCCGGGCCTCGGTGAGGAGGTCGGCGGTGGCCTTCACCAGGAGGAACGGGGCCTTCAGATTCACGGCCATGACCCGGTCCCACTCCCCCTCCTCCACCTTGAGAAGGGGACCGGAAGCGAAGAGGGAGGCGTTGTTCACCAGGAGATCCAGTCGGCCGAAGTGCCGCCGGATCTCGCCGGAGATTCCGGCCACCTCCTCCGACGAGGCCACGTCTCCCCCCACCGCCACCGCCCGCCGCCCCATCTCGTCGATGCGCCGGACCACCTCCTCCGCATCGGCGCCGGAGGCGTGGTAGTTCACCACCACGTCGAAGCCCGCCTCTGCAAGCCCCAGGGAGATGGCCCGCCCCACCCGCCGGGCTCCGCCGGTCACCAGTGCCACCCTCGCCACGTCCGTTCCTCCGCTCCCCTGGTTCGGTCCACCCCGCGCGGGCACGCCCACCGCTTGCCGGCGGATCCCCCCCGTCGATCGCACGGCGGGAGGCCTCCGTGAAACGCGCGGGAAGCTTGAAGGTACATCCCCCTCGGAGCGAGGCCAGAGGGCCAGCGGTGGTCCCCCGGCTTCACGGGCGGGAACGGGAACCGGGGAGGAGTCCCATGGCGGGGACGCTGACGGGGAAGGTGGCGCTGGTCACCGGGAGCACCAAGGGGATCGGCCGGGCCGTGGCGGAGGACCTGGTCCGGGCCGGGGCGGAGGTGGTGGTCTCCAGCCGGACCGTGGCCGACGTGGCCCGGGCGGCGGGAGAGGTGGACGGGGTGGGCCCCGGAGCGGCCCACGGCATCCCCTGCGACGTCCGGGACCCGGAGGCGTGCAGCCGCCTGGTCCGGGGCACCGTGGAACGCTTCGGGGGGCTGGACATCCTGGTGAACAACGCGGGCCTGGGCCGGTTTGCCCGGATCCAGGAGATGGATCCCGCCGACTGGGAGATCCAGGTCCGCACGAACCTGGACGGGGTCTTCCACGTCTCCCGGGCGGCGGTGCCCCACCTGGTGGCCGACGGCGGGGGGTGGATCATCCACATCGCCTCGCTGGCGGGGCGGAATGCCTTCTCCGGGGGGGTGGCCTACAACGCCACCAAGTTCGGACTGGTGGGGATGAGCGAGGCCATGATGCTGGATCTCCGGGACGAGGGGGTCCGGGTCACCTGTGTCCTTCCCGGGAGCGTGAACACCCACTTCTTCGGCGGCGAGCCCGATCCGGAAGGTGGCTGGAAACTCCAGCCGGAGGACGTGTCCCGGGTGGTCATGGACCTGCTGGCGTTCCCGGACCGGGCCCTCCCCTCGAAGGTGGAGATCCGACCCAGCCGTCCGCCCAGGACGTAGGGTCCTCCCCATGGAATCCGGGCTTGTCTCCAGCCCGCGCCGTGCCTACCCTGGGGCATGCCCTCCCGGAACCGCCCTGACGGTACCCTCCCGCGGCTCCCCGTTTCCTCCTTCCTCGTCCGCGTGGGAGGGGAGGAGATCGGGGTGGAGCGTGTCTCCGCCCCCACCCTTTCCCGGGATACCGTCTCCTCCACCGCAGCGGCCGCGGGATCCGGGGGGACCGGGGGAGAGACCCGGCCCGTCTCTACCGCCGCCGGCTCTGGAACCGTCCGGGGGACCTCTCCCCGGGAGTCCCTGGCCGCATCCGTCTCCATCCCCGTATCCGCCGCCCCCGTCCCCGCCCCGGCGGTCTCCATCCCCGCACCCACCGTTCCCCTTCCGGCGGGGCCTCCGGTCCAGTCGCTCCCCACGGTGACCCTCCGGCGGGCGGTGGACCGCTCCCGCCTCTTCTTCGAGTGGCGATCCGCGGTCCATGCGGGGAAGCGGGACGCGAGGGACGTGGAACTCATCCTCCTCTCCGGACCGGGGGGGGATCCCGTGCATCGCTGGATTCTCCATGACGCCCTTCCCCTCCGCTGGAGCGGACCGGCGCTGGACGCCCTCTCCGGGGCGCTGGCCACGGAGGAACTGGAGATTACCTACTCCCGCATCACCTGGAGCCAGGCATCATGACCACACCCCTTCCGGGACATCACTTCATCGTCGGGTGGGGCGGCACACGCCTCGGCTTCACCTCCGTCTCCGGGCTGGACCAGGAGGTGGATGTGGTGGAGTACCGGGAGGGGAACATGAGGGCCTCCCATCCCGTGCGGATCCCCGGCCTGCATCGACCGGGCACCGTGGTCCTCCGGAGGGGGGTGGTGGCCGGGGACGGGGACTTCCAGGCCTGGCTCTCCACCGTGCGGAACGGGACCGCGGAACGGCGGGATCTCACCATCTCCCTCCTGAACGAGGAGCACGATCCGGTGATGAACTGGAGGCTCAGGAACGCCTGGCCCTCCGGTCTCCGGGGCCCCGCCCTCCACGCCATGCGGAGTGAGGTGGCCATCGAGGAGCTCGTCCTCGTCCACGAGGGGATCCAGGTGGTGGTGGACTGAGGAGACGTGGGGATCAGCGCGGGGCCGGGTCTCCCAGGGCCCGGGTCAGCGCCTCCTCCCCCCCCACCACCGGCAGGACCAGCTCCATTCCCGAGAGGTCCAGGGTGAGCTCGGCGCCCGGCGCCGGCCACAGGGTGAATTCCTGGTCGCTGGAGAAGACCATGAGCCCCACCCGCTTGCCCCGGGGGATCACCTGGTCCGTGGGCTGCAGGGTGAAGGTGAGCTCCCTGAACTCTCCCGGGACCAGGGGATCACTCTCGGTGAGGGAGCGGTGGTTCTGGGGGTCGGCCCAGCCGCGGGTGATGACGCTGAAGTTGGGCTGGCGGTTCGCCGCCTCCTCCCAGGGGAGGGCCACCAGCCAGACCGAGAGGTTCACCGCGGGCCGATCCGCACTCAGGCGGAGGGAGATCTCTGGCGTGCCTGAAAGGTGGAGGGGACTCCGGAGCTCCTCCGTCCGGTAGAGCAGCCGGTGGCGGGAGCGCTGGGCCCGGGCCAGGTCGGCGCCGCTCAGGGAGACGTCGTCCACCAGGGTTTCCAGGAGGTCCCCTTCCCGTTCCCCCGAGGGAGTGCGCGACGACGCGGCTCCCACGGCGGACCCGCCCCCTGCCACGGGGGTGAGGGGACCCGCCTCCGCCCCCCCGGCGCCGGGAACCAGGGTCACCGGCGCGGCCCGGGGGTTGGGGAAGTCGGGGTAGGGGGTGGGGCTCATGGGGTCATCCCCCTCCCGGACGATCCAGGCCCGGGGCTCGTCCTCCACCCCGTTCTCCACCCCCAGGACCCACCGGGTGAACCAGCGGTTCATCATCTCCGGGGGCGGGGGTCCCCCGTGCCCCCCCTGGTGGAAGTAGATCTGGAGGGGGGTGCCCCGGGCCTGGAGCCCCTCGATGACGCGGACGCTGTGCTCCGGCATGACGTTCCAGTCGTTCCAGGCGTGGGCCATGAGGACTGCGGCCCGGAGGGAGTCCAGCTGGAGGGCGTAGTCCCGCTCCGCCCAGAAGTCGCTCCAGTTCCCGGTGATCCGGTCCATGTGGGCCAGGAGGGTCTCCTCCCGCACCACGGTGTTGCAGTAGTCCCGCCGCTCCGCCGGTCCGCTGTAGACGAAGTCGTAGAGGCCGTCGATGTCCTCTCCCAGGTAGCCGCCGGGGGAGCGGATCAGCCCGTGGGACCGGTAGTAGTGCCAGTAGGAGGTGTTGGGGGCGATGGGGATGATGGCCTCGAGCCCCTCCACCCCGGTGGTGGCCGCCGCCAGGGGGAGGGTCCCGTTGAAGGAGGTCCCCGTCATCCCCACCCGTCCGGTGGCCCAGGGGGCGAAGACCTCCTCGTCGCCGTCGGCGGTGGTGAAGCCCCGGGCCCGGCCGTTCAGCCAGTCGATGACCGCCTTGGGGGCCAGGGATTCGTTGATCCCCCCCATGGTGGGGCACCCGTGGGAGAGCCCTGTCCCCGGCGCGTCGGAGTGGACCACGGCGAAGCCCCGGGGCACCCAGGTGTCCACGTGGGAATTGGAGATCCACTCCCGGTCCGCCTGGTGGGGGACGTGGGGCTGGGGCCCCCGGGAGGGGGGCTCCTCCCCCAGCTCGTGGCGGACGTCCCAGAGGATCTGGTGGACCTGGGCGGTCCCGGCATAGTACGGGCTGGTCTCGTAGATCACCGGAACCCGGATCCCCTCCGTCTCCGTCTGCTCCGGCCGGACCACCGTGACGTGGACCCGGTCCGGACGCCCGTCCCCGTCGGAGTCCACCTCCGTCTCAACCCAGAGGCGTTCCCGGATCCACCGATCCGGATCGGCGAAGGCCTCCACCACCTGGGCCTGGCCGTCCTCCACCACGGGACCCGTGGGTGCGGGAGCCACCGCGGCCTGGGCCGAGAGGGCCCCAGGCAGGAAGAGGGCCAGCACCCCGGCCAGGAGGGCGATCCGCCGGAGGGGGGCCGGTGGGGCGCCGCATGGGGCGACGGAAGGGGAGACGCAAGGAACGAGGGGGGGGCGGCGGGGCATGCCGGACCTCCGGGATGGGGGGGGCGCCGCATCGGGCGCGCCGGGAGCGGAAACGGAAAGGGAAGCGGAAACGGATGTCTGCGCCCGGGGCCCGGGTCCCGGGGGAAGGTACGGCGGAGGGTCGACGTCGTCACCCGGGGGGCCGTCCTCCCCCAGCCCTTCTGAGCGGGGCGCCGCCTTCATACCTTCCGGGGCCTTCGCCGGGTTCCCGCCCCCTTCCGGGGTGCGCCCCGGAATGGGGAGGGGAGCGACCAAGGAACGGACCGACACTCTGGAGAGGGGAGCATGGCCGACGACTTCCGGATCGAGAAGGATTCCCTGGGCGAGGTGCGGGTGCCGTCTTCGGCGCTCTACGGGGCCCAGACGCAGCGGGCGGTGG
>JBJHCB010000220.1:0-4802 GCA_050485805.1 Gemmatimonadota bacterium
GTTACGAACCGCTCCCGGGGAGGGAAGGGTGGGGGTCCCCGGGGTCCCGGAGGAGGCGGAGGGCGTGGGGGAGGAGGGGGAGGACGGCCTCCAGGGATTCCAGCGCCCCCTTGGGGGACCCGGGGAGGTTCACCACCAGGGTCCCGCCCAGGATTCCCGCCTCTCCCCGGGAGAGGTAGGCGAAGGGGGTGGATTCGGCGCCCCGGGCCCGGATCCACTCCGAGAGTCCCGGCGCCCGGCGCTCCACCACCTGCAGGGTGGCCTCGGGGGTCACGTCCCGGGGGGTGAACCCCGTCCCCCCGGTGGTGAGGACCAGGTGGGGCCGGGGGGAATCCAGCGCCCAGCGCCGGAGCTGCCCCGCGATGGCCTCCACCTCGTCGGGGACGCAGTCCCGGGCCACCACCGCGGCCGGGAGGGCCTCGGCCACCCGGGTGGCCAGTGCGGCGCCGGAGCGGTCCTCCGCCTCCCCCCGGGCGCAGCGGTCGCTCACCGTGAGGACGGCCACCTGGAAGGACTGCGGGGGGTCCGTCATCCCGGGGGCGTCCGCGATCCCGGGGGCTCTCCGTCCCCCGCACGCCAGCTCCCGCTCCGTCCCCCCGTCTTCTCCACCACCCGGATGGATTCCACCACCATCCCCTTGTCCAGGGCCTTCCCCATGTCGATGACGGTGAGGGCCGCCACGGCCACCGCGGTGAGGGCCTCCATCTCCACCCCCGTCCGGCTCCGGGTGCGGGCCGTTCCCCTCAGGCGCACGCCTTCCGCCTCCAACGTGAGCTCCACGTCCACATGGTCCAGGGGGAGGGTGTGGCAGAGGGGGATGAGCTCGTCGGTGCGCTTGGCGGCCAGGACCCCCGCCAAGCGCGCCGTGTTCAGGAGGTCGCCCTTGGCCAGGCTCCGCCCCCGGATGGCCTCCAGGACCGCCGGGGCGCAGCGGACGAAGCCCTCGGCCACGGCCCGGCGCTCCGTCACCGCCTTGTCCCCCACGTCCACCATCCGGGCCCGCCCTTCGGCGTCCAGGTGGCTGAGGCCGCCGGGGCCCTCACCCTCCACGTCGTCGCCCTCCCGGTCGTGGCCCTCCCCCGTCGTCATCCCCCCTCCTCCGTCACGGCGGACTTCCAGATGGGCACGTCCTCCTTCATCCGGAGGATGTACCAGGCCAGGGCCTCCAGCGTCTCCGCCCGGTGGGCCCCCGCCGCCTCCACCAGGAGGGAGGCCGCTCCCGCCGGCACGAAGCCCCGGCTGTGGAGGACCCGGAACCCCAGCAGGCCGAAGCGTTCCACGGCCTCCTCCGCCAGCTTCCCCAGCATGCGCTCCGCCATGGGGTCGTAGGTCTCGTACGCGAGGCCACGGATGGTCTGGTCCCCCTCGGTGGGGCGGACCACCCCGTGGAAGGTGAGGATTCCCCCGGCCCCAAGAGGCCCTCCCTCCCCGGCGGCGAAGCCGGGACCGGGAAGGGGAATGGGGCCGTCCACGATCCGGACCTCCACCGGGTGGGCGTCCGGCTCCTCGCCTCCGCCCCTCATCCCCCCGACACCATGCCGATGAGGGCCACCTCGTCGCCGGCCTCTACCGGATGGTCCTCGGGGACGAAGCGGGCGTTCACGGCGAAGCGGTGGAGGGAAAGGGACTCGGAGAGCTCGGGGTGGGCCCGGGCCACCGCCTCCCGGACCGCCTCGCACGGGAGGGGAAGGCCCGGGACGGGAACCGTGACCCGGTCGGCGCCGGCCCGGGCGGCCAGGGGCCCGAAGAGAAGGACCTCCACGGTCCCCCCCGAACCCGACCCCGCGGCTCCAGGCTCGCCCGTCACCCCCCGTATCCTCCGGTCATCCCCGGGACGCTCCCCTCAGCCCCCGATGTTCGTCATGATGGCGAACCCTTCCGCGGGGTGCTCTGCCGCCTTCCCCTGGAGCCCCCGGACCAGGAGCCGGTCGAAGAGCTCCGGGTCGAAGGTGGGACGGAGCGCCGGCATGAGGGAGCCCCCCGGACGATCCATGAGGCAGGGGTAGAAGGTGCCGTCGGCCGTGATGCGGATCCGGTCGCAGGCCGCACAGAAGTTGCAACTCATGGGGGTGATGAAGCCCACCGTCCCCTCCCGACCGTCGTCCAGGGTCACGCGGAAGCGGGTGGCGGACTCGGAACCCTGGGGAAGGCGCACCCACTCCCGCACCCGGGGGGAGAGCACTTCCTGCATCCGGGGAGCGGCCACGTAGCGCTCCTTCCACTTCGGAGCCAGGGGGCCCATGGGCATGAGCTCGATGAAGCGGATCTCGAGGCCCCGGTCCAGGGCGAAGGAGACCAGCTCGGGGATCTCCTCCTCGTTCTCTCCCTTCAGGACCACGGTATTGATCCGCACCGGCTCCAGGCCGGCCTCCAGGGCCGCGTCGATCCCCTCCAGGACCCGGTCCAGCTGGTCCAGCCCCGTCATCCGGTGGAATCGCTCGGAATCCAGGGAGTCCAGGCTGATGTTCACCCGGCGGAGCCCCGCCTCCCGGTATTCCCGGGCCCGTGTCCCCAGGAGGAGCCCGTTGGTGGTCATGGCCACCTCCTTGACCCCCTCCACCCCGGCCACCGCCCGGATGATCTCGGTGAGGCCGCTCCGGGCCGTGGGGTCCCCACCGGTGAGGCGGACCTTCCGGACCCCATGGGTGGTGACCAGGTGGCGCACCATGGGCTCGATCTCCTCGGCCTGCAGGAGATCCCGGGGTTCGTTCCGGTGGAAGCCCGGCCGGCAGTAGACGCACCGCATGTGACACGCCGGCGTCAGGGAGAGCCGGAGATAGCCGATGGTGCGGAGTTTCCCGTCGCGGAGCATGGAGTCCGTCCTGGGCCGGGGGCGTGAGGCGGAATGGGCGGGAGGCGTGGATGGATTGTCGCCCAACGCCCCCCCGGGACGCAAGGTGGTGGGGACCCCGGGGGTGCCGTCCCCCGGCCCTCCGGGGCCTGCTGCCAGGGTACCACCCTCCCCACCCGGACGTCGCCCATGGGGATCCCCTGGACCGCCTCTGGGTTGAGGGCGGCGTGAATGGCCCCCGCTCCCCTGCCGCTGCGCCATGTCTTCCCCCCCTGGCGAAGCCGGTCTCCTCCACAAGCCGGTCGACGGCCGGACTCAGAGGAGCGACCGATCCACCTTCCCGTTGGCGTTCCGGGGGAGGCGGGGGACCGCCCGGACCTCCCTCGGTCGCTTGGCCGGGACCAGGAGGGGCCGGCAGAAGTCCAGGAGGATCTCCAGCGTCGGCGGGGATTCCGGATCCACGGGAACCACCACCGCCACCACCCGCTCCCCCCACTCCGGGTCCGGCCGCCCCACCACCGCCACCTCCGCCACCCACGGATGCCGGAGGAGGACCGACTCCACCTCTCCGGGCTCCACCGTCACCCCCCCGGACACGATCCGGTCCGAGGACCGTCCCGTCACCCAGAGGTCCCCGTCCCCGTCCAGGCGTCCCAGGTCGCCGGTGTGGAGCCACCCGGCGGCATCGAGGTGGACCGCGGACCCAAAGTCGGGCCCAGGGCCGGATCCAGGGCCGGATCCAGGGCCGGACGCAGCGCCGGACGCAGGGGAAGCTCCCGGGGGGAGGAGGGCCACCGTGGCCCCCCGCACCAGGATCTCTCCCACGTCACCCCCGGGGCCGGAGGAGCCCTCGGCTCCCCTCCCCCGGATGGCCACCTGCACTCCCGGAAGGGGGCGCCCCACTGTCCCGGGCTTCCGCCGGACCTCCTCGGGAGAGGCGGTGGCCACCTGGGAGGTGGCCTCGGTGAGACCGTAGGTGAGGGCCACGGGCCAGCGCCTGGCCAGGGCCTCCTCCAGGAGGGGGGCGGGGGTGGCGGCGCCCCCCAGGAGCACGCACCGGAGGGCCCGGGGAGCCGGGCGATCCCCCCGGAGCTCCAGGGCGCGCCGGAGCATCACCGGGACCAGGGAAGCGTGGGTGATCTCCCCCCGGTCCGCCAACGCCAGGAACGCGTCGGGGTCGAAGCGGGGCAGGGTGACCACCGCGCACCCCACCATCGCCGCCCGGTGGAGGAGGGCCAGGCCCCCCACATGGGCCGGGGAGAGGGAGGCCAGCCATCGATCCGCAGGATCCAGGCGCAGTCGGGCCGAGGCTCCCCGGGCCGAAGCCATGAGGTTCCCATGGGTGAGGGGGACCGGGCGGGGGCGCCCCCTGCTTCCCGAGGTGAGGAGAAGGGCCGCGGGGGTGTCCTCCTCGGGAGGGGGGAGGGCCGGCCGGTGGATCCCCCCGGCAGGGCTTCCCTCGTGCGGGCCCCGCCCCACCACCTCCTCCACCGCCACCGTTCCCACGCCGGGGAGGGCACCGCGGAGTTCAGTCACCCGGGACCCGGGGGCCAGGAGGAGGGCGGGAGACCCCGGACCCGTCAGGGCCCGGACCACCTCCTCCAGGGTCCACCGATCATGGACGGGCTGCAGGATCGCCCCCACCCGGGGGACGCCGTGGAGGAGCGCCACCATCTCGGGGCCGGCGGGGAGGAGGGTCGCCACCCGCTCCCCGGGCCCCACCCCCGCCTCGGCGAGGCGAGTGGCGGCCTCGTCAGCCCGGGCATCCAGGGTGGCCCAGTCCCACTCCAGGGATCCCTGCGCTTCCACCACCGCCGTCCCCCGGGGGTCCTCCCGGGCCGCCGCCCTCAGGGGGTCCATTCCCGCCGATCCGACGCCTGCCGGTCCGAAACCTGCCGGCCCGACGCCCACCGATCCGCGGCCCCCCCGTCCCCGTTCAGAAGGTGACCACTCCCGCCCGGACGGCCCCGGCCATGAAGCCGCACGCCAGGAGCCCGGCATACCAGGCCAC
>JBJHCB010000221.1:0-4795 GCA_050485805.1 Gemmatimonadota bacterium
GTCCCGCGTCCGGTCCAGGTGCACCCCCACGGAGGTCTCCACCCCCGGGAGGATCCCGTGCTTGAGCTCCACCGCCGGTTGGTAGCGGAGCACGCCGTCCCGGTCCTGGGAGAGGGTGAAGGGGGAGGCCTGCAGCTCGAAGGCCCACCGCTTGGTGGCGAAGGCGTCCTCCACCCGGAGGGGCCGCTCCTTGTCCAGGTTGTAGAAGTCGGTCTGCGCGAACGCCGGGACGGGCGCCAGGAGGAGGGTCCCCAGGAACAGGGGGAGAAGGAGAAGGAGACGCATGGGATCCCGAGGGGAAGAGCCAGGCGCCCCCGGAGCGGGGCAGCCCATGTCGTCCCATCCTACCGGTCCCCACATGAAGAGAAGGTGAAGGCGGGATGAACGCGTCTTCAGGAAACGCCGGAGAGGGGCCGGGCGCCCTCCGGTTCCCCGGTGGAGTCGGTGGAGGCAGGGATCTCCCCCGCTCCCTGAACCGGTGGCGAGGGGTCCGCCTGCCCGGGGAGCCCCAGGTGGAGGTCTGCCCGGAAACGGGCTCCCCCCAGGGTCGACCCGTTGTCGGCGGACACGGAGCCTCCGTGGGCCTCAGCCACCACCTTCACGATGGCGAGGCCCAGGCCCGAGCCCTCCGTCCCCGGCTCGTGGGTCCGGCTCGGGTCTCCCCGCCAGAACCGCTCGAACACCTGCCCTTCCGAACCGTGGGGGATCCCGGGTCCCGCGTCCTCCACGGTAATCCGGGCGAAGTGCCCCGGGGATCCGCCCTCCCGCACGGGCTCCACCCGGACCCGGACCCGACCTCCCCGACGGGCGCCGTGGCGGATGGCGTTCTGCACGAGATTCCAGGTGAGCTGGGTCGTGAGTCCGGGATCGAAGCTCCCCCGCACGGGCTCGGGAGCCAGGAGCTCCAGGGTGACCCCCGCCTCGGTGGCCGCCGACTCCGCTCGGGCCATCGCCTCACGCACCGCGTCCGCCACCTCCCCCTCCTCCCGGCGGAGCTGGATGGCGCCCGCGTCGGAACGGGCCAGGGTCAGGAGGCCGTCCACGATCCTCCCCATGCGCAGGACCTCTTCGTGGGCGCTCCGGAGGACCTCCCGGTACTCGTCGGGCTCCCGCTCCCTCCGGAGGGCCAGTTCCATCTCCCCCCGCATGGCGGTGAGGGGGGAACGGAGCTCGTGGCTGGCGTCGGCGGTGAAGCGGCGCTGGGCCTCGAAGGAGGCCTGGATGCGGTCCAGCATGGTGTTCAGGACCTGGACGAGCCGCTGGTACTCCCGGGTATCGGCATAGGCGCTGATGCGCCGCCTCAGGGTGCCCCCTCCCATCCCCTCGGCCTGATCGATGATGGCGGTGACGGGGCGGATGGCCCGGCCGGCGAGCCAGCGGCCGCCCAGGAGACCGGCCAGGGCCGTGAGAAGGACCATGACGAAGCCGAAGACCAGCACCCGCCGGAGCATGGCGTTCCGGGTGGTGAGGGGAGCGGCCACCTGCAGGACGTGTTCGTCATGGAGGTGGCCCAGCCGGACCAGGGGATAGTAGACGGAGCGGATGGGGGTGCCGCCGAAGTCGGCTTCCCGCCAGACCAGCTCCCCTTCCGCTGCAGCGCGGAGCGCCTCCGGGGACATGGGGAGGTCCCGGGTGAGGTAGCGGCTCCGGAGGAGGCTCTCCCCCCGGCCGCTCCAGACCTGGGCGTAGCGCACCAGTTCCTGGATGGAGGCCGCCTCCTCCGGGGTGAGCTCCCACTCGTGGAAATGCATATCGCCGCTCTCCTCGTCGGTGAGGGCAGCGGCCTGGATGGAGGCCACGTTCAGGACGCTGGCGTTCAACTCCCCGTCCAGGATGTGCCGGAGGGCCAGGAAGGTGGCGGCGACGCAGAGCGCCATCCCCACGGCGGTGATGGCGGCGAAGCGAAGGGCCAGGAGGTCCCGGAACGATCGGCTCATGCGGCGTCTCCAGACCCGTCGGGGTCGGGCTCGGGGTCGGGGTCGGCGTCCCTCCGTTCCAGCACGTACCCCACGCCCCGGACGGTGTGGAGGAGGGGAGCCCCGCCCCCGGCCCGGAGCTTTCTCCTCAGGTTCGCCACATGGACGTCCACCACGTTGCTCAGGGGATCGAAACTGAGGTCCCACACCTTCTCCAGGAGCTCGCTCCGCCGCACCACCGTCTCCGGGCGGGCCAGGACGTACTCCAGGAGGGAGAATTCCCGGGGGGTGAGGTCCAGCGGGATCCCTGCCCGGCTGGCTTCGTGGCGGGAGCGGTCCAGTTCCACGTCGTGGTAGCGGAGCTTCCGGGCGGGAGCCTCCCCGCGGCGACGGAGGAGGGCCCGGACCCGGGCCAGGGCCTCCTCCAGGGAGAAGGGCTTGGTGAGGTAGTCGTCGGCGCCGGCGTCCAGTCCGGTGACGATGTCCTCCTTGGAATCCCGGGCGGTGAGGAGGAGGATGGGGGTGGTGACCTCGGCGCGGCGGAGTTCCCGGGTGATCTCGAAGCCGCTCCGCCCGGGGAGCATGACGTCCAGGAGGAGGAGGTCGTAGGGATGGACCCGGGCCTTCACCGACCCGTCGGGCCCGTCGGAGGCCACGTCCACGGCGTAGCCCTCCTCCCTCAGGGCCCGCTCCAGGAAGCGGGCCACCTTCCGGTCGTCCTCCACCACCAGGATTCGCATGGATTCGTGTGTCCCAGGGGGCGGAGGCGTCCCGGGGTCTGGCCGGCGCCGACCGGGGCTCCACCCGTCCATGCCTACCCGCTACCCGGATCCGTCTCCGAAGTCCCCGTTTCAGATCCTCCGATCCGGGTATTTCCTCCCCGTTCGGTAGCCCTGCCTTGTGCACTCCGTCCCAGGCGGTCTGTAAGGAGTCGTCGGTCCGCGCAGGAATTTGCCGGGGGCGGGGGCGCAGCCTCCACCGGATGGGGCTCCCATCCCCCGGAAAGGCGTTCCGGGGACTCGGCTTCCGGCCGCCAGACCCCAAGGGGCACGCATGTTGCCATAAATGGTCAGATGTCGACAAGGAGGATGACGGTCGGCATCTGCCCCGGACGAGTCCCGGACGGATGCTCCCGAGCGAGGAACCGGGGATCTCGCTGTTCATCCCTCCCAGACGTGGTTCCCCGCGATCATCTCCTTCGTTCCGCAATCCGGGGGGGCGGGGATGGCATCATTTCAGGAGGTCCCAGCATGACAAGTACCAGACGCACGCACGGTGTCCCGCGGAGGGCCGCGGGTATCCTGATGCTTGCCGGGGCGGTGGTCCTGGCAGGCTGTGACGAGACCCCCACCGAGCCCCCGCCGCCGGTCGCCACCCAGGTGGAGGTCGAGCCGGCCACCGTTAACCTCACCGAACCGGGAGCCTCGGCACAGCTCACGGCCACCGTCCGGGACGCTGACGGGCAGACCATGCCCGACGCCCCCGTCACCTGGTCCTCCTCCGACTCGGGCGTCGCCACCGTGAGCGATACCGGTGAGGTGCAGGCCCAGGGCGAGGGGGCCGCGACCATCACGGCCCAGAGCGGGGAAGCCTCCGGGTCCGCACAGGTCACGGTGGACTTCCCGGCCGTCGACCCCGCACAGATCGTCATCGATCCGGGCGAGGCCACCCTCTCCGAGGTCGGGGAGACCGCTCAGTTCACCGCCACCGCCTTCGACGCGGAGGGGGGTGAGATCGCCGACGCCACCTTCACCTGGGCCACCTCCGACGAGGACGTGGCCACGGTGGACGCCACCGGCCTCGTGGAGGCGGTGGGGGCCGGCACGGCCACCCTCACGGCCACCATCGGCGAGGTCTCCGGTACGGCGCAGGTGACGGTCGATCTCGAGGCGGATGAGCCGGCTGCCGCCGAGATCCGGTTCGACCCCTCGGTCCTCTTCCTGACCGAGATCGGCGGGACCACCCAGCTGCAGTGGACGGTCCTGGACGCGGATGGAATGGAGCTCGAGGACGTGTCCCTGGAGTGGACCACCTCCGATGAGGCCGTGGCCACGGTGGATTCGGCCGGTGTCGTGGAAGCGATGGCCGACGGGACCGCCACCATCACCGCCACCAGCGGTGAGGTCTCGGGAACCGTGGCGGTGACGGTGGATGGAGAGGCGGAAACCCCCGCGTCCATCGAGATCAGCCCCGATTCCCACACCCTCGAGGAGATCGGCGCCACGGTGGAGCTGACGGCGACGGTTCTGGACGATGAGGGCAACGAGATCCCTGGCGTGCCCGTGATATGGGCCACCTCCGATGTGGGCGTGGCCACGGTGGATACCCAGGGTGCGGTTCAGGCGGTGGCCGATGGGACGGTCACCATCACCGCGTCCATCGGCGAGGCCTCGGGCACCGCCGAGGTCACGGTGGACACCGAGGGTGTGCCGGACGGCGTGCCCGCTGAGGTCGCCGTCGATCCCGCGGAGGTGACCCTGACCGAGATCGGAGAGACCGCCGAGCTCACGGCGACGGTTCGCGATGCCGAGGGGATGGAGCTCCCCGATGCCGAGGTGGAGTGGGCCTCTTCCGACGAGGACGTGGCCACCGTGGACGAGAACGGCGTGGTCGAGGCGGTGGCCGAGGGAACGGTCACCATCACCGCCACCAGCGGTGAGGCCTCCGGGACCGCGGAGGTCACGGTGGATACCGAGGGTGAGCCGGACCCGGTGGCTGCGGAAGTCGTGGTGGAGCCGGCCGAGGTGACCCTGTCGGAGATCGGTGCGACTGCCGAGCTCACGGCCACGGTTCGCAATGCCGAGGGGATGGAGCTACCCGATGCGCAGGTGGAGTGGACCTCCTCCGACGAGGACGTCGACACCGTGGACGAGAACGTG
>JBJHCB010000222.1:0-4755 GCA_050485805.1 Gemmatimonadota bacterium
TGAACCAAGCCCGGCTCATCCAGGAGCAGTGGGAGGACGAGGCCTTCGCCCCCTACGGTGAGGTGGTGGCCGCCCGCCTCCAGGAGGCCCGGCGGGACGTCATGGCAGACACCACCGATGCCACCGGCTCCGCCCGGATCCGCCCCCAGCCCGGGACCTGGTGGGTCTTCGCCCGCCACACCCTGGCCACCGAGGAACTTTACTGGAACATCCGTGTCGATGTGGAACGGGGCGAGCCGGTGAACCTCCGGCTGACCCGGGAGAACGCGGAGATCCGTCAGGTCTACTGATCCCCGCGCCCGGGCCCCGGCTCCCTCCGGGGACGCTCGGGCCGGCATCGGCCTCCTCCCGGGAACGCCCCGGAGCCCCTGGACGGGCTCCGGGGCGTTCCCTCGTTCCGACCTCTTCCCCCGATCCGGGATTCCGTCCATGACCCCCGACACGTCCTCCGGCTCCCCCTCCTGGGCCCTCCTCGAGTCGGGCATGGCGGAGGTGGTGTTCGACGATCCCGAGCGCTCGGTGAACCTCCTTTCCGAAGCGGTCATGGAGCGCCTGGCCGAGGTGGTGGAGGAGATCGGTGAGGGCGTCAGGGCCGGGGAGGTGTCCTCCGTCCTCTTCCGGAGCGGAAAGGAGGTGGGCTTCATCGCCGGGGCGGAGATCGACGCCATCGACGGCATCGAGAGCCCGGAGGAGGGGGCAGCCGCCGCCCGCACCGGCCAGGCCGTCTTCGGGGCCATCGAGGCCCTCCCCGTTCCCACCCTGGCCGCCATCCACGGCGCGTGCATGGGAGGAGGGACCGAGCTGGCCCTGGCGTGCCGCTACCGGCTCATCTCGGACCACTCCTCGAGCCGGATGGGGCTTCCGGAGGTCCAGCTGGGTATCCTTCCGGCCTGGGGAGGGACCACCCGACTTCCCCGGCTCATCGGCCTGCAGGACGCCCTGGACCTCCTCCTGACGGGGAAGGCGGTCCGGGGGAAGGAGGCCCTCTCGCTGGGGCTGGTGGAGGAGGTGCTTCCCTCCGCCACCTTCACGGAGGCCTCCCGCGACTTCCTGCTGGCCCGGACCCGGGAGGGGTCCGTCCCCACCGGCGCACGACGGTCCCTCTTCAAGCGGCTCGTGGAGGACACCGCCCCCGGGCGCGCCGTGACCCTCCGGATCGCCCGGAAGCGGGTCATGGACCGGACCGGGGGGCACTACCCGGCGCCCCTGCGCATCCTGGACGTCCTGGCCTCCTCCCTGGGGCGTTCCCTGGAGAAGGCGCTGGAGGAGGAGGCCCAGGCCGCCGGGGAACTCCTGGTCTCCCGGGTGAGCAAGCATCTGATCCACGTCTACCGCCTCCGGGAGGCCGCACGGAAGGGGACCGGCGTGGAGGGAGAGGTCACCCCCCGGGAAGTGGAGGAGATGGGCATCCTGGGGGCGGGGGTCATGGGGGGCGGGATCGCCCAGCTCGCCGCCCGCCACGGGATCCAGGTGCGGATGAAGGACATCGAGCACGAGGCCGTGTCCAGCGGGCTGCGTCACGCCCGGAGCCTCTTCGATAAGGAACGGCGTCGGGGGCGACTGGAGCCCCGGGAGGTGGAAAAGGCGCTGCAGCGCATCTCGGGTGGCCTGGACTGGGCGGGATTCGGAACCGTGGACCTGGTGGTGGAGGCGGTGGTGGAACGGATGGAGGTGAAGCAGTCGGTGCTCCGGGAGGCCGAGGAGGAGGTACCCGACCGCTGCATCCTGGCCACCAACACCTCGACCCTGTCCCTGGAGGAGATGGCCGGCGCCCTCTCCCGCCCCGACGGGTTCTGCGGGATGCACTTCTTCAACCCCGTCCACCGGATGCCCCTGGTGGAGGTGATCCGGGGCCCCCGTTCCGGGGACGAGGCGGTGGCCACGGTGTACGCCCTCGCCCTCCGCCTGGGGAAGGTCCCGGTGGTGGTGGGGGACGGACCCGGGTTCCTGGTGAACCGGCTCCTGGGGCCCTATCTGAACGAGGCGGCCTACCTCCTGGCCGAGGGCGCCAGCGTGGAGGCCGTGGACGCCGCAGCCACCCACTTCGGCATGCCCATGGGACCCCTCCGCCTCCTGGACGAGGTGGGAGTGGATGTGGCCACCCACGCCGGCGAGGTTCTCCATCGGGCGTTCGGCCGTCGGATGGCCCCCGCCCAGCCCCTGGTGGCGCTGGGGGAATCGGACCGGAAGGGCAGGAAGGGGGAGCGGGGCTTCTACCGCTACTCCGATGGAGAGGAGAAGGGGGTGGACCCGGACATCTACGAGGCGCTGGGGCTGGGGCCGCCCTCCGAGCGGGTGGAGGTGGCCGAGGACGAGATCCGGGCCCGCCTCGTCCTGGTCATGATCAACGAGGCGGCCCGGGTCCTGGACGAGGGGATCGCGCGGTCCGCCCCCGAGGTGGACCTGGCCATGATCATGGGGACGGGGTTTCCTCCCTTCCGGGGAGGGCTCCTCCGGTTCGCCGACGAGGTCCACCCCCGCATCGTCCTGGAACGGCTGCGCGGATACGAGAAGACCCACGGCACCCGGTTCACGCCGGCCTCCCTCCTGGAAACGCTGGTGGAGGAGGAGCAGTCCTTCTACGACGCCTTCCCCGGTCCGGAGACCCACTGACCCATGTCCCGGATCCTGGGAGTCATCCCCGCCGCGGGTCGTTCCTCCCGCATCGGGGGGGGGCCGAAGCCGCTGATGGACACCGGCGAGGGAACCCTCCTGGAGCGGGCCGTGGGGGCCCTCCGGGGCGGCGGGGCCGACCCCGTGGTGGTGGGCGTCCGGGAGGACCCGGGCCCCGTGGCCGCCGAGGCGCGGCGCCTGGGAGCCCGGGCGTTGGTGCCGGAGGGGGTGGAGGAGGGTCCGGTGGCCACCCTCCGGAGTGCCCTCGAGACCGTCCGGGCCGAAGGCGCCCCTCCCGCCGCCCTCCTCTACCTTCCCGCCGACATCCCCCTGGTTCGCAGCGGCACCGTGGCGGCCCTGGTCACCGCCTGGCGGGAAACGGGGGCCCACCTGGTCCTCCCCTGGGAGGGGGGGAAGACGGGGCATCCCGCCCTCTTCGCCGGCCCCCTCCTGGACGCGCTCGTGGATCCCCATCTTCCCGAGGGAGCCCGTTCGGTGGTGGAGGCCCATCGGAGCGAGGCCCTCGAGGTTCCGGTGGACGACCCCGGGATCCACGTGGACATCGACACCCTCTCCGACTATCGCCGCCACTTCCCTTCGGCCCACAGGAAGCGGTTCCAGAAATGGTGACGACCCCCACGGCCCTCCTGGGCGCGGGAGAGGCGGCGCGCCTGGTGCTGGAGGCCCGGGACCGGGGCCAGCCCTCAGTCACGGCCCTGGTGCTGGCCGGCCCCGCCCAGGGACGCCGGCTGGTCCTGGTGGAGCGCACTCCCTCCACCCGTCCCCAGCGCCACGGATCGCTGGGAGAACCGGAGCTGGAGGGGGAGGTGGAAACCGAGGCCATGGCGCTCCTGGCCTCGGGGAGGGAGGAGGGGGCGGGAACCCGGGACCTCTCCGTCCCCGTCTACCTGGAGACCCACCGTCCGCCCGAGGGACTCCTCATCGTGGGGGCGGGACACCTGGCCGGGCCCCTCCACGAGCAGGGAGCCCGCCTGGGCTTCCGGGTCACGGTGGTGGACGACCGCCCCGCCTTCGCCGCCAGGGAGCGGTTCCCCGAGGCCCATCAGGTGCTCCGGGTGGACTTCCGGGACCCCTTCCGGGAGATCCCCCCGGGCCTTCGGACCCACGTGGTCCTGGTGACCCGGGGCCATCGCTACGACTACGAATGCCTGCGACTCCTCCTGCAGGAGGAACCCCTCCCCCGGTACCTGGGAATGATCGGGAGCCGGCGTCGGGTCCGGGCCACCTTCCACCAGCTCCTGGAGGAGGGGGTCCCCCGGGACCGCCTGGAGGGGATACGGGCGCCGGTGGGCCTGGACGTGGGGGCGGAGACCCCCGAGGAGATCGCCGTGGCGGTGGCGGCGGAGTGGATCCAACTCCGCCGGGGAGGGACCGGACGGCCCCTCACCCAGGTGGAGCGGGTGGCCGAGCGCTTCTTCCCGGAGGAGGCATGACAGGCCCCCGGGGTGCAGGACCCCGCCCGGTTCGGGAGGAGGAGGGCGTCCAGGTCCTCAGGCGCCTGGCCACCGAGGTGGAGGCGGGCCGGACCGTGGCCCTGGCCACCGTGGTCCGGGTTCGGGGGTCCGTCCCCCGGAAGGCCGGCGCTCGCATGCTGGTGGGAGCGGACGGCGGCATCCTGGCGGGAACGGTGGGGGGCGGATGCGGGGAGGGGGAGGTCCTGGAGGCGGTCCGGGAGACCCTCCGGGACGGCTCCCTCCGGACGGTGCGGGTGGACCTCACCGAGGACCTCCTCTCCCTTTCGCCCGCCGTGTGCGGAGGAATCATGGAGGTGGTGGTGGAGCGGGTGGACGGGTGACCCCTCCCGTCCACATCCACTACCTCCGGCCCCCCTCCCGCCTGGAGGTCTACCGGCAGACCCTGGTCCACGACGACCACCGGGTGAAGGTGACCCTGGCCCGGGACCTACCCTTCGATCCCCCTCTCCTCGCGGGCGGGCGCGTGGCCCTGGAGCGGGGGTCCGACGCGGTCTGGTTCACCTTCCCCGGTGCCTGGCACGACATCGGCCGCTTCCATACCGCCGACGGCACCTTCACCGGGGTCTACGCCAACGTCATCACCCCGGTGGTCTTCCAGACCCGCTGGGACTGGGAGACCACGGACCTCTTCCTGGACCTCTGGCTC
>JBJHCB010000223.1:0-4753 GCA_050485805.1 Gemmatimonadota bacterium
GCCCGGGAGGGAGCGGGCGCCGCCCGATTCGGGGCGGGCACAGCCCGGTCCGGGGCGGGGGCTGCCCGACCGGGGGCCGGTGCCCCGCGTGTCGGCGCGGGGGCAGCCCTGGACGGCGCGGGGGCAGCCCTGGACGGCGCGGGGGCAGCCCTGGACGGCGCGGGGGCAGCCCTGGACGGCGCGGGGGCAGCCCGGTTCGGGGAATCCGCCGTCCCTCGAGGCACCGCCGGCCTGGGAGGGCGCGCGTCGCGTCCCCGGTCCGAGGGGATCCCCTGGACCTGAGTGGCCCGGGGCGGGGGAGCGGCGCGCCAGGCGGGGCTGCGAGCGACCCGCATCCAGTCCCCGTAGCGCTCCCGGACCACGATCACCTGGGTGACGGGCCGCCGATGGTATTGGGCCCAGAGATAGACGTTCACGTAGTCGATGACGTGGCGATCGGTGAGGTAGACGTAGTCCACCCGGGAGCGCTTCCTCCAGTAGCCGTGGGCCCGGCCGTAGGGCGGGCCGATGCGGGTGGGGAGATGGGCCACGAAGATCCCCGGTCCGATCCCCAGGTGGTACGTGATGTCCACCCAACTCCATCCCTGCTCCCGCAGGGCGATGACCAACTCGGGGCTGACGCGGGCCTCCCGGGCCACCAGATAGACCACCGGGAGCTCCTCGGGGTGGAGCCAGGCGGGGGCATATCGGGTCACGGTGGTGAGGGGGACGCCATAGACGTGGCCCACGGCGAGGTGGAACGAGCGGAGACCGTCCCGGTCCAGGACGATGCCGGCCTGCACCTGGGCCTGGGCTCCCGGCGCAAGGACCGCGAGGAGGAGGGCGCCAATCATTCCCGCCCCCCAGCCCCACCCGCGCGAGCCGAATGTCCGTCCACTCATGGCCACCTCCGTCCCCGGGGATCCCCTCCCCCCCGCCGAGCGGCGGGGGAAAGCGGTCCGATCGCTTTGCCGAACATGGGATTGCAAACCTCGTACCGCACCACCACCGTCCTCATAAGTCATTGACTTACAAGCAACTGAGGTTGTGGCACACGCATTCCTTCCCTCCATGCCCTCCCGGTCCGTCCTCATTCCCGGACGCCCGGTGTCCCTGCGTTTCCTGCACCAGGGAACCGTTTGCACACCAGGGAAGATGGACGGCCCCTTCCGTCCGGGATACCCTTCCCCGGTGCACCGACCCCCTTCCTCCCCCTGGCCGCCCTTCCTCCTCCTGGCGGGGTCCACGGCGGCCCTGGCCTTCCTGGGTCCCCACCGGGCCACCCTCGTTCCGGCCCTCCTCCCCTGGGCACTGGCGTGGGTCGCCCTCCTCCGTCTTTGGAACCGTCACGGCGCCTGGCTGGACCGACCCCGGGTCCTGGTGGGGGGCGCCCTCCTCCTTCGCCTCCTCTTCCTGCCCACCCTTCCGGACCTGTCCGACGACCTGTTCCGCTACGTCTGGGATGGATGGCTCTCGGTGCAGGGGCTCTCGCCCTACGGCCATCCGCCCTCGGACCCCTCCCTGTCCACCCTCCACGACTCGGTCCTCTTCCAGGGGATGAACTCCCCGGAATATCACTCCATCTACCCTCCCCTCTCCCAGTTGGTCTTCCTCCCGGGAGGGTGGATCCACACGGCCCTGGGCTGGCCCGCGTCGGGGTGGGCGGTGAAGGGAGGCTTCCTCCTCCTGGAAACCCTGGGCGCCCTCCTCCTGATCCGGACCCTGGCCCGGGACGGTCGCCCCGTGCGGAGCGCGGCGCTCTACGCATGGAATCCCCTGGTCCTCCTGGTGGTGGCCGGGGGGGGTCACACGGAGGGAGGCCTCGTCCTGGGGCTTGCGCTGCTCCTGGCGGGAGTGGGGGCCCGGGCCTCCGGTGTGGCCTGGTCCGGCTGGGTGCTGGCGGTGCTCTCCAAGGGGTTTCCCGTCCTCCTGGTCCCCCTGGTGTGGCGGGCCCTCCGGGCGCACCTCCCGGTGGGGAGGACCCTGTCCGGGGCCGTCCCACCGGCGCTGGGAGCCCTCCTCCTGGCGGGGATCTTCCTCCGACCGCAGGAACTTGTGGGAGTCCTGGCCTCGGCCCGCCTGTATGTCCAGCTCTTCGAGTTCAACGCCGGCCTCTACCTGGCCCTCACCCATCTGGCCCAACTCCTCACCGGGCACGGGTGGGGCCACCGCATCGGTCCGGCCCTGGCCGTGGTCTTCCTGGCGGGGGGGCTCCTCCTGGTTCTCCGACATCCGGTTCGGGATCTCCCCTCGGCGGCCCGGGCCATCCTCCTGGTCCACTCCCTCCACCTCCTCACCGCCACCACGGTCCACCCCTGGTATCTCCTCTGGGTCCTTCCCCTCCTCCCCTTCACCACCACCCTCCGGAACGCCTGGCTCTGGGCCTCGGCGGCAGCCTTCCCCACCTACCTCACCTACGCGGGCGTCTCCCACGGCGCCCTCACCGCCCTCTTCTGGGGGGGGTGGCTCGCACTGGCCCTCCAGGGGGAGCGGGAGTGGGTACTCGGCCCCCTGCGCCGCTTGGCCGCCCGTCGGAAGGCGGCCTGGGTGCTGCCCCACCTCCGGGGCCCGCTGGTCCTGGACGTGGGAGGATCGGAGGGCGCCCTGGCCAGGATCCTGGTCCGCCACGGGCTCCGGGTCACGGTGCTGGACCCCTCTCCGGGCCCTTGTCCCCCCCCGCGGGCGACGGGAGTGGGGGAGGCCATCCCCGTGGGGCCGGGGGGCGTGGACACCGTGCTCCTCGCCTTCGTCCTGCACCACACCCGGGACCCTGACCGGGTGCTGGAGGAGGCGCTCCGGGTGGCCCGGCGGAGGGTGGTGATCCTCGAATCCACCTACCGCTGGAGGGCCGAGGGCTGGGTGCTGGAGCGGCTGGACCGGTGGCTGAACGCCCGCCGTGGAGGGCCGATCCCCGCCCGGGGCGAGGCCGCGTCACCCCCACCCGGTCCGGAGCCGCCCATCGCCTACCGGACTCCCCTGGCCTGGGAGGAGGCCATCCGGCTCACGGGGGGGCGAATCCTCCTCTCCGACCGCCCCAACCGATGGGGCCACCGGGTCCTCCGGCTGGTGGTGGAGGTTCCCACCTCCCATCAGACCGGCTGATGGAACCGCTCGAAGAGGTCCGCCCGGAGGCCTTCGAAGGAGGGGGGTCCGCCCCCTCGGGAACGATCCAGCAGCTGGAAGAGGGTGTCCAGGCGGGCGTCCAGGCCGTCCCGGGTCTCCTCGTCGGTGGGCACGGCCTCCAGGATGGGATCGGGAGAGATCCCGCGCCCCAACGCCGGGGCATGGACGATGCGTTCCTGTGACTCCACCAGGAAGTGGTGGAGGGCTTCCGCTGCCTCGCTGACCCGGATGAGCGTGGCGTAGCGGTCCGTCCGGAGGGGACCCAGGACCGCGTATCGCTCCGCCAGGTACCCCTCCAGCAGCGTCGGCTCCACCCCCGGGGGGAGGTGGTCCGCGGCCGCCTCCAGGGAGGCGCGCCGGTATCGCTCCGCGTCCCCGTCCCGGAGCTCACCCAGGAAGTCCCGGTATGCCTGCCAGAACTCCGGGACCTGGGGGAAGTCTCCGGCGTTGGACAGGTAGAAGCCCCCGAGCCAGCCCCGGGGAGGGCCGTCGTCCAGCTCCGCCTCCTGACGGAGGGAATCGGCCCACGCGCCCATGCTCAGGGCGAGGGCGGCCAGGATTCCCTCGGTGGAGGCTTCGAGTTCCGGTGGGGGTGGGATGGGGGCCCCGGGGGCCGACGGGGGAACGTCGCCCATCTCCGGCACCGCGGCCAGCGGATCGGGGGGGACGACCTCCTCCCCGGAGGACACCACCATCACCCCGGCCACCACCAGGAGGAGGGCCCCCACGAGGCCGAACGCCCCCAGGACCCTCCGATCCCGACGGCGGGCCCCCACGGGCAGGACCGACTCGGGACGCGGTGTGGCCCGGGGAGCGTCCCGGAAGGGATCCGGAGACTCCGCCTCCCCCACCTCTCCCACCGGAACGGGCGAGGGTGGCTCCGCCGCCGGCCGCCGTCGATCCCGGGGGCGGGAAGGCGCACGGGGGCGGGGTGCGAGGGGGAAGGGGGGGGGCGGAGGAGTCTCTTCCCGGGGATCCACCGCGTCGTCTTCCGCCTCGACCCCGCCGGACCCCTCCGTCGCGTCCGTTCCCCTGCCCCGGGGGGACGGGGCGCCCGGCTCCTCGGGCCTGGGCTCCCGGGCCGGAAGGGGGAGACCCCACGTGATCCCCTCCCCCTCGAGCCCCGGCCCCCCTCCGTCCGTCCCATCGGGCCCTCCCGCAGACTCGGGCCCTCCGGGTGTGAGGTCTCCCACCACATCGTCCAGCCCCTCCAGGAGCTCGGACCTCCATTCGGGGGGAGGGTCCTCCGGCGAGTCCGGCTCCCCGGCTCCCCTCGCCTCCGTCGCAGGGTCCTCCGGCTCCGGCCCCACGGGGTGCTCCTCCCCTCCCTCCTCCTTCTCCGGCACGAATTCCTCGCCCCCCCCGATGGTGGACCGGAGCGGCAGGTGGAGCTCGAAGGGATCGGGGGTGAGGGGGAGTGGAGGGGGCGTCTCCTCCTCCTCCGCCACCCCACCCGGCCCCGGCTCGGGTTCCCCTTCCCCGGCGGGAAGCTTTCCCTCCTCCTTGAGCTCCTCCACCACGAACCGGAACACGGGGAGTTGGCCTGCCTCCTGCCAGAGCCCGGTGCCCGCGTCGAAGAGGGGGGTATGCTCCTCCACCTCCCCCTGGGCCACCCGCTGGGCCAGCTCCTCCACGGAGGCCACCTCCACTT
>JBJHCB010000224.1:0-4734 GCA_050485805.1 Gemmatimonadota bacterium
CCCTGGAGGTCTTCGACCGCACCTTCGAGGTCACCCGGGTCCTCCGCCTCCTGGCCTTCATCGTGGCCTTCATCGCCGTGCTCAGCGCCCTCATGGCCCTGCAGCTGGAGCGATCCCGGGAGTTGGGAGTCCTCCGGGCCAATGGGATGACGCCGGGGCAGACCTGGGGGCTGGTGACGGCCCAGACGGGGGTGATGGGGGCGGTGGCGGGGATCCTGGCCCTCCCCATGGTGCTCGTCCTCGCGGTGGTCATGATCCAGGTGGTGAACCGGCGCTCCTTCGGCTGGACCCTGGAGATGGAGGTGGGCGGAGGGCTCCTGGTCCAGGCGGTCCTCCTGGCCCTGGCGGGAGCCCTCCTGGCGGGGCTCTACCCTTCGTGGCGCATGTCCCGCACCTCTCCCGCCGAAGCCCTGGCGGACCGATGAACGCTCCCTTCCGGTCCCTGGCTCCCCTGGCGGTGGTCCTGAGCCTCCTGGCGGGCGCCGTGGCCCTCCTCCTGGGGCGCACCGGGGACGAGTCCCAGGGGGTGCGGGCCACCCTCTCCGCCGCGGCGGCCATCGCCGGCGGGGACACGGTGGGCTTCGCCCGGGCCGTGGAGCCCCGCCCCTTCGTCTTCCCCGAGGACCACGGACCCCATCCGGCCTACCGCACCGAATGGTGGTACCTCACCGGGAACCTGTCGTCGGAGGCCGGCGACCCCTTCGGATTCCAGATCACCTTCTTCCGGAACTCCCTCACCCCGGAGACGGTGGGGCGGGACTCGGCGTGGGATACGAACCAGCTCTGGATGGCCCACTTCGCCGTCACCGATGTGGCCCGGGGGCGCCATGTGGCGGGGGAGCGGTTCGCACGGGGGGCGGTGGGGTTGGCCGGGGCGGTGGCCGACCCCTTCCGGGTCTGGCTGGGGGACTGGGAGATCCGGAGGGAGCCCCCGTCCCTGGGGGTCGGGATGGACACCTCCTCCGTGACCTGGCTTCCGGGCACGGACCCGGGTGTGGAGGAGCCCTTCGCCTTCCCCATGCGCCTCCGGGCGGCGGAGGACAGGGCCAGGGTGGACCTCCGCATCATGCCCCTCAAGCCCCCGGTGGGGCAGGGGGAACGGGGGCTCTCCCGGAAGGGCCCCGAGGCGGGGAACGCTTCGTTCTACCTCTCCTGGACCCGCCTGGAGGTGGAGGGAACGGTGGAGATGGATGGATCGATCCACCCGGTCCGGGGCACCGGGTGGCTGGACCGGGAGTGGAGTACCTCGGCGCTCTCCGAGGAGCATGTGGGGTGGGACTGGTTCTCCCTGCAGCTCGCCGACGGGCGGGACCTCATGTTCTTCGAGCTCCGGCGCGGGGACGGTGCGCCCGATCCCCTGAACCACGGGATCGTGGTGGAGGCGGATGGGAGCTCCCGTCCCCTGGCTGCGGACGAGGTGGTGGTGGAGGTGCTGGACACCTGGTCCAGTCCCCTGGACGGCGCCGTCTATCCCTCGGGGTGGCACCTTTCCCTCCCCGGGGAGGCCTTGGATCTCCGGGTCATACCCCGGCTCCGGGACCAGGAGATGAACGTGAGCTTCCGCTACTGGGAGGGCGCCGTCACCGTGGAGGGGACGTCGGCGGGTGAGCCGGTGGAGGGGGTGGGGTACGTGGAGCTGACGGGGTACGGAGAGGACCCGGGTGCCCGGGGGGGGGAGGGGATCCTTCCCTGATCCGGGATCCCGCCCTTCACGGGTGCTCCGGAGGGAGGGGGGCTCGTCCCGCCCTCGCTTGCACCCTATCTTCCTCCTCCGCCGTGGGGGAAGGTGTCTGGGATGTGCGGGGTGCGGGCGGATGGTGGCTCCTGGCCGCGAGCGGTGGGCAGCCAGGGGCGGTCCGCCCTCGGTGGCCCGACCCACGCGCCACCCCGATCCGCGCCGAGAGGAGGGGGCGATGGCCGACATCGTGGTCGTGGATGACGACCCCGGGCTCCGCGGGGTGATGCGGAAGATCCTGGAGAAGGGGGGGCATCGCGTCCGGGAGGCTCCGGACGGGGCGGCCGGGCTCCGCCTGGTGGAAGGGAACGTGCCGGATCTGGTGGTGACGGATCTCCTCATGCCGGAGAAGGAGGGGATCGAGACCATCATGGAGCTGAGGGACCGCTTCCCGGGGGTGCGGATCCTGGCCGTCTCGGGAGCCGGGACCCCCGGCGGGGAGGAGGGTCCACTGGTGGACGCCCAGCTCTTCGGAGCCCACGGCACCCTGGCGAAACCCTTCTCCGTGGACGCCCTCCTGAAGGCCGTGGCCGAGGTGCTGGCCCTTCCGCCCGGGGAGGGGTGAGTCCAACGGCACCCCTTGACCCCGGGCAACACGGTCCGAGGGAGGTTCCCGTCCTTCGCCTCGAGGGGGAACGGAGCGTCAGCCCCCGGGCAGGTCCTCCCCTTCCGCCCGCGGGTTGACCCCCCCTCCGAGCTCCTCCAGCCCCTCCAGCCAACTCTGGAGCGCCCGGGCCTCCTGAGGGGTGATGGTGTGGCCACCGGGGTGATCCACGGCCTCCAACCGGGCTCCCGCCTCCCCGAGCGCATCCCGCCCCCGGCGACCCAGGGCGAAGGGGATGGCCGGGTCCATGGCTCCATGCCCCCAGAAGACGGGGAGGTCCCGGGCATGGGAAAGGGCCTCCGTCACCGCGGCGGCGCTGGGGAGGAAGCCCGAGAGGTTCACCACGCCCTCCACGTTTCCGGGCCGGGTCAGGGCCCAGGCCAGGGAGGTGGTCCCCCCCTGGGAGAAGCCTCCCAGCACCCGGGTGCCGGGCGTGCCTCCCAGGATCCGGGGAAGGGCCTCCAGGATCCCGTCCAGCCGGGAGAGGCTCTCCTCCAGGGTCCCCTCGTCCACCCGGTCCTCCGCCACGTAGCGGTACCAGGCCCACCCGGGACCATACCCCCAGGGGAGACCGGAGAAGGTGGCCCGGGGCGTGTAGAGCGCCCACCCCGTGGGAAGGAAGGGAACGAGCCCCTGCAGGTCCCCCTCCGAGGAGCCACGGCCGTGGAGGAGGACGGCCACGCCGTCCCCCTCGGTCCAGCCCTCCGGGCGATGGAGGTGGGCGACGACGGGGTCACTCAGGGTCATGGTCATGGGCGTGGATCGGGCTCGGGAAGGTGGCTCGGGGTCGGGGGCAAGGGGGTCGGGTGTTGGGTGTCCCCCACCGCCTCCACCACGCGGCGAAGGGCGGCCAGCCCCTCCAGGAGACGGGGGCCGGGCCGGCCCAGCCACGCCTCGGGGATGTGGAAGACCCGGCCGTTGCGAATGGCGGGGAGCTCGGCCCACTCCGGCGTCCGGTAGAGAACGTCGGGGCGATACCGCTCCGGCGCCACGCCGCACCACGACATCACCAGGGCATCGGGGGCGAGCTCGGCCACCTCCTCCGGGGTGAGGGGCCGGCTCGGACGGTCGTCGGCCTCCAGGGGGTTCCGGGCGCCGGCGACCTCCAGCAGGCCTTGCACCCAGCTCTGCCGCCCCGGAGCGATGACGGGGCCCGGCCACCACTCCACCAGGACGGACGGTGCGTCGGGACCGGGAGGGGGGCCGGACCGGACCAGCTCCCTCTCCAGGCGTCGGGCCAGCGCTTCCCCCGCCTCGGGTCGTCCGATCCGGTCCGCCATCGTCCGGACGTTCTGCGGCACCTCCTCCAGGGACAGGGGCTCCAGGGTGAGGACCGGGAGTCCCCGGGCCTCGATCCCCTCCACCACGGTCTCGTGCCCCGGGACCGTGAGGGAGGCCAGCACCAGGTCGGGCTCGAGGCGGGCCACGGCCTCCACGTCGATCTCGAGGTCGGGACCTACCCTGGGCAGGCCCTTCAGGGCGGAGGCGGGGTGGTCGGAGTGGGCGTCCACCCCCACCAGGAGCTCGGCGGCCCCCAGGGCGGCAAGGATCTCGGTGTTGGAGCAGGCGAGGGAGACGATGCGCATGGGGAGGAGGACCCCGCTCCCCCCTCCGGGTTTCCTGCCGGATCTCCTCCGGACCTCCTCCCCGGGGCACGGGTAGCCGGACATCCCTCCGGCCTGGTCTGTCCGAACCCCCATCCCGAGGAGATCTCCCGTGGCCCGAACGGCATCCACCATGCTTCCCCTGGGGACCGAGGCACCCTCCTTCTCCCTCCCGGACACCGAGGGCGGGAGGGTCGCCCTCGAGGACTACAAGGACGCCCCCGCCCTCCTGGTGGCGTTCCTCTGCAACCATTGCCCCTTCGTGAAGCACATCCGGGAGGGGCTCGCGGCCTTCGGCCGGGAGTACATCCCCCGGGGCCTGGGGATGGTGGCCATCTCCTCCAACGATGCAACCCGCTACCCGGCGGACGCCCCCGACCAGATGGCCCGGGAGAAGAAGGAGGCCGGCTACCCCTTCCCCTATCTCTACGACGAGAGCCAGGAGGTGGCCCGGGCCTACCGGGCGGCCTGCACCCCGGACTTCTTCCTCTTCGATGGCGAGGGGAAGCTCTTCTACCGGGGACAGTTCGATGGGAGCCGCCCGGGAAACGACGTCCCGGTGACGGGAGGGGACCTGCGACGGGCGGTGGAGGCCCTCCTGGAGGGCGGCGCCGCACCGGACCACCAGATCCCGTCGGTGGGGTGCAACATCAAGTGGAAGCCGGGCAACGAACCGAAGTGGGTGGGGGGCTGAGACCCCCCGACCCCCGACCCCCGACCCTGGAAGGGGCGTACCCTTCCACGTGTCCCTTCCGGGAAAGGGAAAACCCCCACCGGACCGAGGTCCGGTG
>JBJHCB010000225.1:0-4731 GCA_050485805.1 Gemmatimonadota bacterium
TCGCCGGGGTGATGTGCGTGGAGACGGGGGGGGCCGCCGGCGGGAACGGGGTGCGGCGGCTACGTGGTGGGACAGACGGTGAAGCTCCTGAAGCAGCACCACCTCCTGGAGGACACCGACGTGGTGGTCTTCGACGTCCTGGGAGACGTGGTGTGCGGGGGGTTCGCCGCCCCCCTGCAGCACGCGGACCGGGCCCTCATCATCACCGCCAACGACTTCGATTCCATCTTCGCCATGAACCGCATCGTGGCGGCCATCCGGGCCAAGTCGGTGAACTACAAAGTGCGTCTCGGAGGGGTGGTGGCCAACCGATCCGAGGACACGGACCAGATCGACCGGTTCAACGACCGGGTGGGGCTGGAGACCATGGCCGTCTTCCCCCTGGCCGATTCCATCCGGCGAAGCCGCCTCCAGAAGCGGACCCTCTTCGAGATGGAGGAGTCCGAGGAGGTGGAACGGATGCGGGCCATGTACACCGGCCTGGCCCAGGCCGTCCTCAAGGGGAACGACGGCTACGACGTGGAGCCCCTGGGGGACACGGAGATCTTCAATCTCCTGGGCTTCGACTGATGCCTCCCCTGCCGTCCCCCGCCGCCGCCCCCAGGGCCCGGGCTCCCTTCATCCGGAGCTACTTCGAGGGCCGGGCCCCGGGATGGATCCGCCTCACCGCCGATGCGCCGGTGAGCGGGGTCCGTGGTGCCGTGCGCCGGGGCCGGCGGGAGATGGCGGACATCCTGCTGGGCTGGTTGCCGGAGGTGGACGGCGGCCCCCCCGAGCGCGCCGGCCCCGCTGCGGGCTCTCCTCCCGAGGCGACGGTGCTGGACGCGGGGTGTGGGCCGGGGGAGGTGGCGGTTCGGCTGGCGGAGCGGGGGTTCCGGGTCACCGGGGTGGAGCTCGCCCCGTCCCTGGCGGCGGCTGCCCGGGAGCGGGCCGCCTCCCGGGGGCTCGCCCACCGCATCGAGGTCAGGGAGGGGGACCTGGCGGAGCTCGACGCCGGGCCCTGGGACCACGTCCTCTGCATGGACGTGCTCTTCCACTATCCCCCGGAGGAAGCCGTGGAGCTCGTGGTGGGGTTGGCCCATCGGGCCCGCCGGAGCCTCCTCTTCACAGTGGCCCCCCGCACGCCTCTCCTGGCGGGCCTGGGCGCCGTGGGGTCCCTCTTCCCCCGGAGGGATCGGGCGCCTCGCCTCCACCCGGTGGGGGTGGACCCCTTCGTGGCACGGATCCTCGGAGATCCCCGGATGGACGGGTGGGAGCGGGGCCGGGACCGGAGGGTCACGGCCGCCGTCTACTTCTCCCATGGGGTGGAGTTGTGCCGGAGCCGGATCCCGGGGAGCGCCGCATGAGTCGGGGCGTCGCCCTCACCCTCCGGGCGCTGAACGCCCTGGGGACCCGCTGGCTACCCTTTGCCGACGCGGCCTCGCCGGAGCTCCCCCTCCCCCGCCTCCTCCGCCTGGCTCTCTTCCAGGTCTCGGTGGGGATGGCCCTCACCCTCCTGGTAGGAACCCTGAACCGGGTGATGATCGTGGAGCTGGGAGTGGGGGCCATGGTGGTGGCGGTGATGATCGCCCTCCCCCTCCTCTTCGGCCCCTTCCGGGCCCTGGTGGGCTTCCGCTCCGACGTCCATCGCTCCGCCTTCGGCTGGCGCCGCGTCCCATACCTCTGGTTCGGAACCCTGTTGCAGTTCGGCGGCTTCGCCATCCTTCCCTTCGCCCTCCTCCTCCTTGGGGGGGACCACACGGCCCCGGCCTGGCTGGGGACCGCCAGCGCCTGCGTGGCCTTCCTCCTGGTGGGGGCCGGGGCCCACACCGTGCAGACGGCGGGGCTCGCCCTGGCCTCGGACCTGGCCCGCCCGGAGCAGCGCCCCCGGGTGGTGGCTCTCCTCTACCTCTTCCTCCTTGTGGGGATGATCGTGGCGGGGATCGTCTACGCCCGGCTCCTGGTGGACTATTCCGCAGTGCGCCTCATCCAGGTGGTGCAGGGTGCCGCCATGGTCACCCTCCTCCTGAACGCGGTGGCGCTCTGGAAACAGGAGCCCCGGGACCGGGACCGGGCCGCCCGCCCCCGGGAGGCCGCGCGCTTCGGCGAGGCGTGGGCCGGGTTCACGTCCGGAGGGCGGGCCTCCCGCCTCCTCGTGGCCGTGGGGCTGGGCGCCGCGGGCTTCTCCATGCAGGACATCCTCCTGGAGCCCTTCGGCGGGGAGGTCCTGGGAATGGGGGTGGGGAGCACTTCGCTCCTCACCGCCCTCACCGCCGGGGGAGCGGTCCTGGCCTTCGCCTTCTCCGCACGGAGGCTGGAGCGGGGCGGGGATGCATGCCGCCTGGCCGCCATGGGGGCTCTGGTGGGGGTCTTTGCCTTCGTGGCCATCCTCCTGTCCGGGGTCACCGGACTCGTGGTGGCCCTCCAGGCCGGTGCGGTGCTCATCGGAGTGGGCGGAGGCCTGTTCCTGGTGGGGACCCTCACGGCGGCCATGGACCTCCACGACACGGAACGCAACGGGCTGGCCATGGGCGCGTGGGGCGCGGTGCAGGCCACCGCCATGGGGGTGGCCGTCATCGGGGGTGGGGTGATCCGGGACGGGACCGCGGCCCTCGCGGCCTCCGGCGCCCTCGGCCCGGGAATGACGGGCCCTGCCGCCGGATACATGCTGGTGTTTCAACTCGAGATCGTGGCCCTCTTCCTGGCCATGGCCATCCTGGGACCGTTGGTGGTCCCGGGCCGCAGCATCGAAGCCGGCTCCCACCGGTCCCGGTTCGGACTGGCGGAGCTCCCTGGATGACCCCCTCGCTGGAGACCTGACGTGGAATACATCGACTTCGCCCAGATCACCCTGTACCTCTTCTGGTTCTTCTTCGCGGGGCTGATCCTCTACCTCCGGCGGGAGGACAAGCGGGAGGGATACCCCCTGGAGTCCGACCGGAAGGGTGTGAGCGTCCAGGGCTGGCCCGCGGTTCCGGATGCCCGGACACCCCGGTTGAAGCACCCCGCCCTCACCGTGGACGACCCGGCCCACTACACCCGGGAGTCGGCTTCTCCCGTCCCCCCTGCGAAGGAGGTAGGATGACCATCCCCGCGCGCCCCACGGGGGCCTATCCCGGAGCCCCCCTCGAGCCCACCGGCGACCCCATGAAGGACGGTCTGGGGGCAGCCGCCTGGGCGGAAGACCGGGCCGACCGGGTGGACCTCACCGTGGACGGGCGTCCACGGTTCCAGCCCATGCGGCTCCTCGTGGGATGGAGCGTGGAGCGTCGAGACCCCGATCCCCGGGGGATGAAGGTGGTGGGCGACGACGGCGTCGTGGCCGGTGTGGTGGTGGACCTCTGGGTGGACCAGGCGGAGCCCCAGGTCCGCTACCTGGAGGTGGAGCTGCCGGCCCCCGACCCGGCGGACCCCGCCCTTCCCCCGGACCGCGTGCTCCTTCCCATGGGGTATGCCCGCATCCGGCCCCGGTACCGGGAGGTGCAGGTGAAGGCCCTCCATGCCCGTCACTTCCGGGGTGTGCCCCGGACCCGTCACCCGGAGCAGATCACCCTCCTGGAGGAGGACCGGGTGGTGGCGTTCTACGCCGGAGGCTACCGATACGCGGAGCCGTCCCGGAACGAGCCCCTCTTCTGAGATGGGGGTGCCCACCATGGTCCGCGACACCCCCCCGGTCCGCCTCCCCGGCGTGGAGGAGCCCCTCCCTCCGGGCGAGGTGGTCCTCTGGCAGGGCCGCCCGGACCTCATCGCGGTGGCCCTTCGCGTCCTCCACCTGCGCGCCCTTGTGGCCTACTGGGCCCTTGTGACCCTGGGCCTCGTGGCCTTCGGTGCGGTGGACGGGCGATCCGTCCTGGCGGATCTGGCCTGGATGGCCGCGGTGGCCCTGGTGGGGAGCGGACTCATCCTGCTCTGGGCCGTCGCCATCCGGTCCACCACCACCTACGCCGTCACTTCCCGGAGGGTGGTCCTCCGCATCGGGGTTGCCCTCCCCGTGGTCCTGAACCTCCCCCTGGACCGGATCGCTTCGGTGGACCTCCGGAGCTGGGGCGGTGGGGAAGGGGACGTGGTGCTCACTCCCGCCGGAGGGGACCGGTTCGGATGGCTTCTCCTGTGGCCCCATGCCCGCCCGTGGAGGCTGAGGGATCCTCTTCCGGCGCTCCGGGCCATCCCCCGGGCCGGGGAGGTGGGTCGCATCCTGGCGGGGGCCGTGGCCGGGGCCCATGCTGGTGGGGAGGGGCCGGACGCCGTCGCCGGAGCGGAACGCGCTGACGCGGAGGCCGACGTGGAGGAGGAGGTGGCATGAGCTGGGTACATGTGGACGACGAGTTGCCACGGAACGTTCTTCCCCCGGCGGCGCTGAAAGCGGTGGCCGCCCTCCTGGCCGTGGTCCTGGTCCTGGCCGTGGTGGCCCGCCTCACGGGAGTGGGGACGGTGACGGCGGCGGAGCGCGACGCCGAGGACGCCGTCGCAGAGCGCCTCATCGCCTTCCAGCCCGAGGACGGGGTCGGCGTGGTGCGCCTCGTGGACGGAGCCTCGGGGCTGCTCCTCCGGGAGCTTCCCCCCGGAGAGGGGGGCTTCCTGCGGGGGGCTGTGCGCCCCCTGAACCGGGAGCGGATGCGGGCGGGGGTGGCCGCGGAGGCTCCGTACCTCCTGACCCTCTGGAGGGACGGAGCCCTCACCCTCACCGACCCCAGCACGGGGACGGTGGTGGACCTGAACGCGTTCGGGCCCACCAATGCCGGGGCCTTCGCC
>JBJHCB010000226.1:0-3912 GCA_050485805.1 Gemmatimonadota bacterium
GGTCCAGGGGTACGTGGCGGGCCGGGAGCGGGCTCCCTGACCCATTGAAGCTTTTCGACCGCGATCTTCGTAGGTGGAGCGAGAACGGCTCCGTCGGCTGAGCCGGCGGGGCCGTTCAGACGTAGGGCGGGAGCCCCGCCCGAAGGCCGACCGCTCCGGCCTCCAGCGCACCCGACCTCCCCCCTCGGGGATCCGGGTATCCTCGTCCCAGGAACCTCCATGCCCCAACTCTTCCCCACCTCCTTCCGTCCCCTGTGCGCCGGCCTCGGGCTGGCGCTCGCCCTCGGGGCCGGCGGAGCGTCCATGGCCGATGCCCAGGAGCCGGACGGGACCGGTGCCTCCGTCCTGACGGTGAGCCTGGACCAGGCCGTGGACCGGGCGTCCCAGGCGAACTCCTCGGTCCGGATCCCCCGCGCGGAGGTCTCCGGGGCCCGCTGGACCGCCCGGTCGGCCCGGGCTTCCCTCCTCCCCTCCCTCTCGGTGGGGAGCGGCATCTCCTGGCAGGGGTCGGGGGAGCAGCGCCTGGGTGGGATCACCACGGGGGAGCTGGGGATCACGGGCCAGCCCGCCTGGCTCTTCTCCTCGTGGGACGTGGGACTGACCCTCAGCCTTAGCGGCCGGGCCCTCCTGGCCCCGTGGGAGGCCGACGCCGGCCTGGATGCGGCCGTGGCCCGGGTGGGGGCCGCCGAGGCCGGGCTCGTCCTGGAGGTGACCCGTGGGTATCTGGCGGTCCTCCAGGCCCAGGAGGGGATCCGGTTGGCGGAGCGGGAGCTGGACCGGGCCGAGCGGAACCTGGAGCTGGCCGAGGGGAGGGTGGCCGTGGGATCCGCCACGCCCCTGGACTCCCGGCAGGCGGAGCTGGCGGTGGGGCGGGCCCGGGTGGCCCTCCTCCGGGCCCAGGGCGAGCACCGGAACGCGGGCATCTCCCTCCTCCTTCTCATGGGGGAGTCCGCGGACCGGGAACTCCGCCTCACCAGCGGCTTTCCCGCCGCTTCCCCGGTCCCCCTCCGGGAGGAGGAGCTGGTCCAGCACGCCCTGGCCCGGAACCCCGACCTCCACGCCCTCCGGGCCCAGAACGAGCGGACCGGGATGGCCCTCCGGGCAGCGCGGAGCGCCTACCTCCCCACCCTCCAGCTTACGGCGGGTTGGAGCGCCTTCAGCCGCCGGGCCGTGGACGGATCCGTCCTGGTGGACCAGGCCCGGGCCCGATCCGAAGGCCTTCTCCTCCAGTGCCTGAGCAACAACGACCTCCTCTCCCGTCTGGTGGAGCCCCTCCCCCCGACGAACTGTGCCCAGTACACCTTCCGGGACTCGGACCGGGAGCGGATCCTGGAGGAGAACCGGGCCTTCCCCCTGGACTTCACCCGTCAGCCCCCCATGGCCACCCTGTCCCTCCAGCTCCCCGTCTTCCAGGGACTGCAGCGGCAGCAGCAGGTGGAGGTGGCCCGGGTGGAGCGGGAGACGGCCCGCCTCCGGGTGGAGGAGGGGACCCGGGACCTCCGGGGAGAGGTGCTCCGGCAGGTGACGGTGGTCCGGACCGCCTACGAGGCCGCCCGGATCGAGGAGGTGAACCGGGAGGTGGCCGCAGCCCAGGTCGCCCTGGCCCGGGACCAGTATGAAGTGGGAATGGTGGAATTCCTCCAGCTCGCCGACGCCGAGGCCGAACTGGCCCGTGCCGAACGGGACCGGTTGGACGCCATCTACGGATACCACGAGGCCCTGGCGGCGCTGGAAGCGCTGGTGGGGATCCCCCTCCGCAGCCCCTGAGGAAACGAGCCATGTCGGGAACGGGAAAGGTGATGGTGGGCGTCGCGATCCTCGTGCTGGTGGGGGGCGGTGTGGCCCTGGCCGCGGCCCGGTCCGGGGACCGGGCGGTGGAGGTGCGGGTGGAGGAGATCCGGGAACGGGAGCTCGTGGCCACCATCACGGCCACCGGGAGCATCCGGGCGCGGCGCCAGGTGAACATCTCCTCCGACGTCATGGGCCGGGTGATCCAGCTCAACGTGGAGGAGGGGGACCAGGTGCGGCGGGGCGACCTCCTCCTCCGCATCGACCCCTCGCAGCTCCAGGCGGCCCTGGCCCGGGCCCGGGCGGCCCTGGCCCAGGCCGAGGCCCAGGTCTCCCAGCAGCGGGCCAGCCAGCTCCAGGCCCAGCGGGAGGCGGATCGCCTCGGGGATCTCCGGGCCCGGAACCCCGACCTGGTGAGCGCCCAGGCCCTGGAGGAAGCGGAGACCCGGGTCGAGGTGGAGCGCTCCCTCCTCTCCTCGGCGCAGCACGCCGTGGACCAGGCCCGGGCCGGAGTGGACGAGGCCACGGAGAACCTCTCCCGCACCACCATCTCCTCCCCCATCGACGGGCGGGTCATCCGCCTGAACATCGATGAAGGAGAGACGGTGGTGGTGGGGACCATGAACAACCCCGGAAGCCTCCTCCTCACCATCGGGGACCTGTCCGGGGTGGAGGCGGTCCTCCGGGTGGACGAGACCGACGTGCCGCGCATCGCGCCCGGGGACTCGGCCCTGGTGGAGCTGGACGCCTTCCCCGGCCAGCGCTTCGCCGCCCGGGTGGCCACGGTGGGGAACTCCGCCATCCAGGCGACGGGCGCCGGCGGCCCGGGGGGGGCGGGGCCGCAGGCCACCGTGGACTACGAGGTCATCCTCACCCTCCTGGATCCCCCAGCCACGCTCCGTCCCGACCTGTCGGCCACCGCGGACATCATCGTGGAGCAGCGGGAGCGGGCCCTGGCGGTGCCCATCATCTCCGTGGTGACCCGGGAAGAGGAGGAAGGGGGTGCGACGCCCCGGAACGACACCGCCCGGGGCGCCCCTCGGGGGCTCCTGGCCCGGGACGCGGGGCCCCGACGGGTGGAAGGGGTCTTCGTGGTCCGGGACGGACGGGCGGTCTGGCATCCGGTGCAGATCGGGATCACGGGGCAGGAGTACTTCGAGGTCCTGTCGGGGCTGAGCCCGGGGGACCCGGTGGTGAGCGGCCCCTTCCAGCGGATCCAGGAGCTCTCGGACGGGGACGCCGTCCGGATCCAGGAGCGGCCGGGAGCGCCCTGAATGCACCTCCGGGAGGGGATCCGCCTGGCCCTGCTCCAGATCCGCCAGGAGAAGCTGAAGAGCTCCTTCAGCGTCCTGGGTGTGGTCATCGGCGTCATGTTCCTGGTGGTGGTGGTGAGCGTGGTGGAGGGGATGGACCGCTACATCACCGAGGACTTCTCGAGCCAGGTCTACGGGATCAACACCATCCAGGTGCGGCGCTTCCCCCAGGTGCAGATCAACCCCGGGGGCGCCCAGTGGCGGGAGTGGCTCCGCCGACCGCGCCCCACGGTGGCCGAGGCGGCGGAGCTCCGGGCGCGTCTGAGCGTTCCCGTCCGGGTGGGAGTGGAGTCCTCCACCACCGGGGAGGTGCGGACCTCGGAGGGCCGCCGGGTGGAGAACGCCCAGATCCAGGCCGTCTCCCGGGAGATCCTGGACATCCGGAGCCTCCGGGTGGCGGCGGGCCGACCCTTCTCGGAGCAGGAGGAGGCCCGGGGAATCCCGGTGGCCATCGTGGGGGTCACCGTGGCCGACGCCCTCTTCCGGGACGTCGATCCCCTGGGACGCCAGATCCGGATCCGGGGGTTCCCCTACCGGGTGGTGGGGGTCCTGGAGGAACAGGGGTCCCTCCTGGGCATGTCCCTGGACAACCGGGTCCTCATCCCCGCCTCCTCCCGGATGGGTCGGATCCATCCGGAGCGGGGAGGGGTGGGCGGGATCGTGATCCAGGTCCTGGACCCGGGGGACCTCCGCTCGGCCCTGGGGGAGACCGAGGCCATCCTCCGGGTGCAGCGACGCCTCCGGCCGGACCAGGCCAACGACTTCCACCTGGACACCGCCGAGGACTCCCTGGCCTTCTGGGACCGGATCT
>JBJHCB010000226.1:3922-4730 GCA_050485805.1 Gemmatimonadota bacterium
TGGCCATCTCCCTGGTGGTGGGGGGGATCGTCATCATGAACATCATGCTGGTCTCGGTGATGGAGCGGACCCGGGAGGTGGGCGTCCGCAAGGCGCTGGGCGCCCGGCGGCGGGACATCGTGGGGCAGTTCCTGGTGGAGGCCGCCACCCTCTCCGGAGCCGGAGCCCTGGCGGGGATCGCCGTGGGCCTGGCCCTCACCGCCATGGTCCGGGCCTTCACGCCCCTCCCCGCGGCGGTGGCCCCCCACTGGGTGGCGCTGGGCGTGGCCCTGGGGGTCTCGGTGGGGATCGGCGCGGGGGTCTACCCCGCCATCCGGGCCTCCCGGCTGGACCCCGTGGATGCCCTCCGCCATGAGTAGGGCTCCCGGCGGTCCCGCGGGACCCCCTCCCCGGGGGAGGCTCCCCCATGGCTAGGTTCCGCCAGGTCGTCCGGTTCCTGCAGGGGATGCGGGAGGGAATCCGCATCGCCGTGGGATCCCTCCAGGCCAACCCCTTCCGGGCCGGGCTCACCATCCTGGGGATCGGAATCGGGGTGTGCGTTGTGGTTCTCATGGCCGCCCTCATCACCGGGATCCGGGGTTCGGTGCAGGAGAGCATCGAGGCGGCGGGACCCCAGAACTTCTTCGTCACCCGCTTCGACCTGAGCGAGGTGCGCCTGGTGGGGGACGGAACCATGCCCGAGTGGCTCCGCCGCCCCCCCGTCACCGTGGAGGAGGCGCGGCGGATCGCCGCCCTCCCGGAGGTGGAGAGCGCCGTCATCTCCATCTCCCTCCAGGACCCGGGAGGCCAGGGGGGCCTCACCCTGGCC
>JBJHCB010000227.1:0-4699 GCA_050485805.1 Gemmatimonadota bacterium
CGAGGGACGGTAGGTGGACGGACTCTTCGAGCTCCTCTTCATCGCCGTCTTCATCCTGGCCGCCATCTTCGACGCGGTGGCCCGGAGCCGGGGGAAGCGGCGCCGGATGGAGGAGATGGAAGCGGAGGAGGAGGCCGCCGAGGAGGTGGGCCGGCCCGCGGGGGAGACGGCCACCCGGGAGTCCCGGGAAACGTCCCGGGAGGTCACCCGGGCCCGTCGGGAGGAGCGTCGGGAGGCGCGGCGGAGGGAGTGGGAGCAGCGCCGGACGGAGGCCGAGGCGCGGCGCGACGCCGCGGAAGCGGAGCGGAGGGGGCGGGATGTGGGGCGGGAGGCCGGCTCCGGGACGGGGTCGGGAACCGGGGAGGAGGCGGGCGCCGGGGAACGGGAGACCGCCGACGCCATGGTTCCCGACGACCTCTGGGCGATCCTGACGGGGCAGCCCCGCGCGCCCCGGACCCCGGAGTCCTCCCCCCGGGAATCCGGGGAGAGGCAGGCCTCCGCCAGGAAGGAGGAGGAGCGCCTGGGGGCCCCGCGGCGCCAGCCCGATCCCGGCGCTTCCTCCGCTCCCGACACACGCCGTTCCTCCCGGTGGATGGAAGGGGTGGGCGGTCGGGGCGACTCGGATCGGTGGTCCCGGGGCGCCACCCAGCCCGAGGAGCGGATCGGGGCCGGGGAGCGCGCGGCCTACGACCTTCCCCCCTCCCCCTGGGGGTCCATGGAGGACATCTCCGCCGGGGAGATCTCCGACGGCGGTGGACGGGTCCAGACCACGGGGCCCGACGAGGACGTCCGTCGCGCCCGGGCCCGCCGCCCCTCCGTCCACGCCGGCGCCTACGCCAAGGGAGCGGCCGGGGCGGAAGAAGCGGGGAGGTACACCCGGCTCCTCACCGGTGCGAACCTGGAGGACCTGCGCACCGCCATCGTCCTCCGGGAGGTGCTGGGGACCCCCGTGGGCTTCCGGGACAGGTCCGGGGAAGGGGAGATCTGGTAGCTCCGGGGTCGGCCCTCCGGGGAATCCTTCCCTCCGCCTTCCCCACGACGAAGCCCCCACCGGCCCAGGGCCGGTGGGGGCTTCGGGCGTCCGGGCTTTCCCCGCGGGGGCGGCCCGGCCTCCCGTGGGTGGGGACTACATCTCCCCCTTGGCCATCTTCCGGAGCACGGTGTGGAGGATCCCGCCGTTCCGGTAGTACTCCACGTCCACCTCGGAGTCCAGGCGCACGTCGGCGGTGAAGGCGATCTCGGTCCCGTCGTCCTTCCGGGCCACCACCGGGACGGTGCCGTTGGCCTCCAGGCCGTCGGCAATCCCCCGGATGTCGAAGGTCTCGGTGCCGTTGAGCCCCAGGGACCCAGGGGAGTCCCCCTCCTGGAACTGCAGGGGAAGGACCCCCATCCCCACCAGGTTGGAGCGGTGGATCCGCTCGTAGCCCTGGGCAATGACGGCCCTCACTCCCAGGAGCGTGGTCCCCTTGGCGGCCCAGTCCCGGGAGGAACCGGTGCCGTACTCGAGGCCGGCCAGGATCACCAGGGGGACCCCCTCCTCCTGGTAGCGCATGGAGGCGTCGAAGATGGGGAGCACCTCTCCACTGGGCAGGTGCTTCGTGTACCCCCCCTCGATCCCGTCCAGCATCCGGTTCTTGATCCGGACGTTCCCGAAGGTGCCCCGCATCATCACCTCGTGGTTCCCGCGCCGGGAGCCGAAGGTGTTGAACTCCCAGGGCTTCACCCCCTTCGCCTGCAGGTACCGCCCCGCGGGCTCGTCCTTGGGGATGGCGCCGGCGGGGGAGATGTGGTCCGTGGTGGTGGTGTGCCCCAGGACGGCCAGGACCCGGGCTCCCACCACATCCCGACCCGGGGTCGGCCCCAGGCTCATCCCCTCGAAGAAGGGGGGGTTCTGGATGTAGGTGGAGTCCTCGTCCCACGCATAGAGGGCCAGGTCCCCCTCGGGGAGGGGGAGGGCCTTCCAGAGGTCATCCCCCTCGAAGACCTCGGCATAGCGCCGGACGTACATCTCGGGCTTCAGCGCCGCCCGGATGGTGTCCCGGATCTCCTGCTGCGAGGGCCAGACGTCCCGGAGGTGGACCGGGTTCCCCTCGCTGTCCTCGCCCAGGGGCTCGTGCTCCAGGTCGATGTCGATGTGACCCGCCAGGGAGAAGGCCACCACCAGCATGGGAGAGGCCAGGTAGTTGGCCCGGATGAGGGGATGGATGCGGGCCTCGAAGTTCCGGTTCCCCGAGAGCACCGAGGCGGCCACCAGGCCCTTTTCCTGGATGGCCTCGGCAATGGGCTCCGGGAGGGGACCCGAGTTCCCGATGCAGGTGGTGCACCCGTACCCCACCACGTCGTACCGGAGCTTCTCCAGGTAGGGGAGGAGCCCCGCCGTCTCCAGGTAGTCCGTCACCACCTTCGAGCCCGGAGCCATGGAGGTCTTCACCCAGGGCTTCACGGTGAGTCCCTTCTCCACCGCCTTCTTCGCCAGGAGCCCCGCCCCCACCATGACCGAGGGGTTGGAGGTGTTGGTGCAGGAGGTGATGGCGGCCATGACGATGGTCCCGTCGGTGATCTCCATGGCCTCGCCGTCCAACTCGATGGAGGCCGTCCGGGGGCTGGCCGTCCGGGCCACCGCGGTGGCGGAATGGAGGGACCCACCGGTGGCGGCCGCCGGTTCCGGGGCGTCCCCACCGTCGGCGGTCACCGCCGTGGAGCCCCCGCCCTCTCCCGACCAGCTCTCCGACGGACGGGTCTCCCCGTTATCGGGGAGGGTGAACCCGTGGGGAAGGAGACCCGGCAGGTCGTGCTGGAAGGATTTCCGCAGATCCGAGAGGACGATCCGATCCTGGGGGCGCCGGGGGCCGGCCACGGAGGGCTGGATGTCGCCCAGGTCCAGCTCCAGGGTGGTGGTGTACTCCGGGTCCGGGGTGTCGTCGGTGCGGAAGAGCCGCATCTCCCTGGAGATGGTCTCCACGCGGCGGACCAGCGCCGGGTCCCGGCCCGTTCCCTCGAGGTACCGGAGGGTCTCCTCGTCCACGGGGAAGAAGCCGATGGTGGCGCCGTACTCCGGCGCCATGTTGGCGATGGTGGCCCGATCCGGGAGGGGGAGGGTGGAGAGCCCCTTTCCGTAGAACTCCACGAAGCGCCCCACCACCCCGTGGGCCCGGAGGAGCTCGGTGACCCGAAGCACCAGGTCGGTGGCGGTGGCTCCCTCGGGGAGGGCGCCGGTGATCTTCACCCCCACCACCTCGGGGAGGAGCATGTAGTAGGGCTGGCCCAGTAGGACGGCCTCGGCCTCGATCCCCCCCACGCCCCATCCCACGACCCCGAGGCCGTTGATCATGGTGGTATGGGAATCGGTGCCCACCAGGGTGTCGGGGTAGGCGACCCAGTCCCCCCCTTCCTCCCGTCGGTGCATCACCGAGGCCAGATACTCCAGGTTCACCTGGTGGACGATCCCGGTTCCGGGCGGAACCACGCGGAAGTCCTCGAAGGCCTCCTGCCCCCACCGGAGGAGGGAATACCGTTCCCGGTTCCGCTCCATCTCCTTCTCCACGTTCAGCCGGTAGGCGTCCTTCGACCCGAAGTAGTCCACCTGCACCGAGTGGTCGATGACCATATCGGCCGGGACCACCGGGTTGATGCGCTGGGGGTCACCCCCCATGGCGGCCAGGCCGGAGCGCATGGCGGCCAGGTCCACCACGGCGGGGACCCCGGTGAAGTCCTGGAGCACCACCCGTGAGGGCATGAAGGGGAAGTTCGCCCCGGCGTTGGTGGGGCTCCAGCCTGCCACCGCCCGGACGTCGGCTTCCGACACGTACCCCTTACCGGCATTCCGGAGAGCGTTCTCCAGAAGGATCCGGATGGAGAAGGGGAGGCGGTCGATGGAGGCGATCCCCGCCTCCTCCAGCCTTCCGATGCGGTAGAAGGTGGTCTTCCCCTCGGGAAGATCCACGGTGGTGCGTGCGCCGAACGGGTCGTTGCTGTGTGTCGCCACGGTGGTGCCCCTGCCGTGTGAAAGGGTTCCGGTTTCCCATGGACGGGAGAGCACTCAAACCTACGAAGAGTCAAGGGGTATGGACAGGGAACCCGGCCCTGGGGGGTTGCCCGTCGGAACCCGCTTCCCCACCATGCCGCCGGCCTCCCCGTCCCATCCGCCCCTCTCCCGTCGTCATGCCCTGCGCCACCGTCCACATGGAGCTGTCCCGCCGGATCCTCCGGGGCTGGCGGGAGAGTCCCTCCACGGCCCCGATCCCGACGCAGGATCCCCGGGTGGAGGAGGCCTTCCTCCATGGGGCCATGGCCCCGGACATGGGGTTCATCCCCGGGGCGGAGCGGCTCGTCTCCGAGCTCGCCCACTACCTCCGCCCCGGCGACCTGGCCCGAGCCCTCCTACGGGGCGCCGCCACCCCCCTGGATGAGGCGTTCGCCTGGGGCTGGGCCTCCCACGTCCTGGGGGACGTGGAACTCCACCCCGTGGTGGGTCGGGCGGTGGGGGAGTTCCTCCACGGGGACCGGGAGCGTCGGGTGGACGCTGCGGAGAACGTGGAGGCCCACGTGAGCCTGGAGGTGGGGCTGGACCTCTGGCTCCACCACCGCAGGGAGGGACTTCCCCGTCCCCCGGCCGTTCCCCACTTCCGGGATTCCCGGATCCGTCACCTGGTCCGGGCCCTGGAGGACACCTACGCCCTGACCTGGGATGGGGCCGCCC
>JBJHCB010000228.1:0-4692 GCA_050485805.1 Gemmatimonadota bacterium
CCTGGCGGTGGGCGAGGCGGTGGTCCGGCAGCCCCGGGCCCGGAGGGGGGGCGGGGTGGCGGTCCTCTCCGACGGGGGAGGGCAGGGAACCCTGACGGCCGATGCCCTGAGCGAGCTCGACATCCCGGTGGCCCGCCTGCATCCGGAGACGCAGGCGCGGCTCGGCGACCTCCTGGGCACGGGGTCCGGGGTGACGAACCCGGTGGATCTGGCCGGGGCGGGGGACAGGGATCCCGGGGTCTTCTCCCGGGCCATGGAGGCGCTCCTGGCGGACCCGGGGGTGGGCGGGGTCCTCGTGGTGGGGCTCTTCGGGGGATACGGGATCCGGTTCTCGGCCACGCTGGCCGGGGCGGAGGAGGGGGCCGCCGGAGACCTGGTCCGGGCGGCTCGCTCGGCCCGGGTCCCCCTGGTCGTCCACTCCATGTACGCCGACGCCGACACCCCCGCCCTGCGCACCCTCCGGGAGGGGGAGGTCCCGGTGGTGGCTTCCCTGGAGACGGCCTGCCGTGCGGTGGGTGCGGCCTTCCAGCGGAACGGCCTCCGGCTTCCACGGGGCGGTACGGGGAACGCCCCTCCAGGAGGAGGAGACGAAGGGGCTCCCGCCCTCTCCCTCGGGTCGGGGCGGCGGGCGATCCAGCGGGCCCGGAGGGAGGGACGGACGCTCCTCCTGGAGACGGAGACCCGGCGCCTCCTGGCCAGCTACGGGGTTCCCCAGGCACCCGCTCGCCTCTGTCGGACCCGGGAGGAGGTGGAACGGGCGGTCCGGAGCACGGGGGGACCGGTGGCCCTCAAGGTCCTGTCCGGTAGCGTCACCCACAAGACGGAGGCCGGAGGGGTGGCGCTCCAGGTGCAGGATCCCCGGGAGGGGGGGCGGATGGGGGAGCGGATGCTGGCCTCCGTCCGGCGCTGGGCGGAGCGACGGGGGATGGAGCCGGACCTCCGTGGGGTCCTCGTTTCGCCCATGCTCCCGCCCCCGGTGGCGGAGCTCCTGGTGGGGGTCCGGCAGGACCCGTCCTTCGGCCCCGTCCTCACGGTGGGAGCGGGAGGGACCGGGGTGGAGCTCCTGGCCGACCTGGCCGTTCGCGTCCTCCCGGTGGACCGGTCCCAGGTCCTGGCCATGCTGGACGAGCTCCGGATGGGACCGGTCCTCCGCGGGTACCGGGGGCGGACCGGGGTGGACCGGAAGGCGCTGGCCGATCTGGTCCTGGCCCTGGCCCGGTTCGCCATGGATCATCCCGAGGTGGAGGAGGTGGAGGTGAACCCCGTCTTCGCCTACCGGGACCGGGCGGTGGCCGTGGATGCCCGGGCGCTCCTGAAGGTCCCCGGTGAGGCCGGGCGGACCCGACGTCGGCGCCACGGGTAGCGGGGCCGTCCGGGGAACCGTCGTTCGCCCCGGAAAACCGTCGTTCACCACACCCACAGGGGGGAAGGAATGGATCTGGCGCTCAACGGAAAGGTCGCCATCGTCACCGGAGGGAGCCGGGGGATCGGTCGGGGGATCGCCCGGGCACTGGCCGCCGAGGGGGCCCGGGTGGTCACCTGCGCCCGGGGCGTCGAGGAACTGGCGACGGCGGCAAAGGAGATCCGGTCCGCCGGGGGCCAGGTGACCACGGTGCCCCTGGACCTGGGGGAGCCCGAGGCCGGGAACCGCCTGGTGGCTGCCGCGGAGGAGACCTACGGAGGCGTGGACGTGGTGGTGAACAACGTGGGCGGGAACCGCCGGAAGCCCTTCGAGGAGACCACCGACCAGGACTGGCAGGAGCTCTTCGACCTGAACGTGGCCACCGCCTTCCGGGTGACCCGGGCTGCCATCCCGTCGCTCCGGAAGCGGGGAGGCGGCTCCGTGATCTTCATCGCCTCCATCTTCGGGCGGGAGGCCGGTGGACCGGGCCTCTCCATCTACAACACCACGAAGTCCGCCATGATCAGCGCGGCCCGGATCATGGCCCTCGAGCTGGCTCCCGAGGGGATCCGGGTGAACAGCGTCGCCCCGGGGTCCATCCGGTTCCCCGGCGGAAGCTGGGACCGGCGGGTGAAGGAGGATCCGGAGGGGATGGCGGAGTTCGTCCGGGCCAACCTTCCCCTGGGGCGATTCGGGACGGTGGAGGAGGTGGCGGACGTGGTGACCTTCCTGGCTTCCCCCCGGGCCTCCCTCCTCACCGGGACCTGCATCCCGGTGGACGGGAGCCAGGGGCGTTCCCTGATCTGACCGGCGGGATCGCCCCGTCCGTCAGGCGAACCGGTAGAGGGTGGCGCTCACCGCCCGGCTCCGGTCGCCGGACGGCTCCCGCTGAAGGAGGATGGGGCTCTGGTACCGCCCCATCAGCAGGCGGCCCGGGCCCTCGGGGTCTCCTCCCTGGGGGAGGACGGCCAGGGAGGCCTCCCGCCGGAGTCGGAGGATCCGGGGAGCCGGACCGGACCCGGTCCGCCCCAGGATCCGTTCCCGGCGTGCGGGGGAGAACCGCAGGGCGTCCAGGATCCGGCTCAGGCCCCGGCTCCCGGCATAGCGGAGAGGGGAGGAGAGGACGTCGAGGAGGTCCCGTTCCATCAGGAGCGCTTCGGCCTCGTTCACCGTCACCCCGGCCCCGTGATCCGACGACTCCACCCGAAGCCGGACCCGACCGACGCGGATCTCCCGCTCGGCAAGCGCACGCTCCACCGCCTCGAGGAAGTCCGTTTCCGGGGGCGTGAGGGCCACCGCACCCGCTCCCGGGGGCGTGGGGATCCGCACCTCCAGCCGGCCTTCCTCCACCTCTCCCTCCAGGGCGATGACGGTGATGCGGCGGCGGCGATGGAGCAACTCTCCCACCCGGGTCTCCCAGGCGCCGTCGAACTCCACGAGCCAGACGGGGCCCGGTTCGTCCTCCCGGAGAAGAAGGCTGTTGGTGAACCCACCACCGATGAAGGCCAGGTGGGCATCGGCATTCAGGGGCTCACGGGCCCTCTGGGAGGGGGAGAGCTCCCGGCGCTCCTCCAGCCGATCGTGCTGGTACCCGGCTCCGGGGGGGAAGACCTCCCTCAACCCTTCCAGGAAACCCGCCAGACGGAGGGGGTCGGTCCCCAGCCGGACGCGGAGCCTGGGGTCCGGGAAGCCCGCCGTGGTGTGGTGGGACACGAAGAGGAAGCGGCGTGCCCGAGGAAGCTCGCCCCGGGCCACAGCCTCCTCCAGAAGGGGGCGGAGATCGGTGACCTGGTTCCGGCAGGTGGGGCGGATCTCCAGGTGGGAGAAGGGCAGGGTGGAGTTCATGGGGCAGAGAACCCGGATCCCCCGGGGGCGTTCCCGCGCCTCACCCTCCCTGGCGCACCACGAACGTCGCCCGAGCGTCCGCTTCGGCCCGAACCACGAGCGCTTCCCGGAGGGCCGTTACCTCCACGAGCCGGGTGGAGAGGACCTCCCCCTCCACCGAGACGGCATCGGAAAGATCCCGGTTGATGCCCCGCAGGAGCTGCTCCCGAGCCGGTTCCATGACCCGGGAGACCGGGATCCGGGCGCGATCCCGCAGGAATTCCGTGAGGTGGTCCTGGGCGATCCATGCGAACCCGCCCACCAGGAGGTTCCGGGTCTCCAGGTCGAAGTCCAGGTCCGGGACGTGGATCTCCCCGGTCTCCTCGTCCAGGGAGGGGCGGCCCACCAGGAAGAGCCGACCCCGGGCCGCCCCGTCGAAGACCACCTCCAGGGCCACCCGACCGTCCCCGATCCCCTGGAGTCCCAGGCTGCGGACGCGGAAGAGCCGACCGGTGAGGTCGATCTCCCGGTCTCCCAGCTCCCGGGTGAGGAGGGCCCCGGTCTCGGGGTAGTGGAGGCGGCCCTCGAGCAGGATGAGGGCCGTCTCGTCCACCTCACCGGCCTGGAGCTCCGGGAGCTCGGAGCGCCTCACCTGGGGAGGGGGGCCCAGGTGGATGACGGGAGCCGCCATCATCCCCACGTCGATGGTGACCCGGGTGCCCTCTCCCCGGGTGGGGCCCTGGACCACGGCAGTGGGATTGACCTGGAGCCAGACGTCGTCGGTGAGCTCCACCGGGTCCTCCAGCGTGTGCCACACCTCCTGGAGTCGGGAGCGGATGTCCACCCCGGCCACCCGTCGGTCGATCTCTCCCGTCCGGGACTCCAGCGCCCCCTGAACGGCCCGGAGGACCACGCCGGTGACATCCACCTGGAGGGGCGTCACCCGGCACCGGTCCCGATCCTCCTCCGAGAGGACCGTGACCGTGTCCACCCGGGCGCGGGACCGGAGGGTCCAGGCCGGATCCAGCTCCAGGCGAGAGGAGAGGGAGACCCGCACCCGGGGGCGCTCCCCCTCGCCTTCCCCACATCCCGCGCTCACCGCCGGGAGAAGCGGGGGGTCGTACCAGGCCCGACCGGCGTAGCTGATGGTGGTGACGATCCGGGCGGTCTCCCCCCGGAACTCCGCCTGGAAGGGGGTCCGCTCCGCCTCGAAGGCCACCTCGACCCGATCGTGGGAGGGATGGGGCCGTCGCTCGTCCAGGGAGCCGAACCGCAGGGGCACGGCGTCCTCCAGATCGCGAAGGACGCTCTCCAGGTCGTAGACCACGGGAGCGGCCAGGCGGGCCGGAGGGGTGGGTGCCCGCTCCGGGTCCCGCTCCACCACGTCGGGTCGGGGGGCATCCACGGTGGGGGTGCCTCCGTCCCGCCCCAGCAGGAGGAGGCCCCCGCCCACCAGGAGCACCACG
>JBJHCB010000229.1:0-4688 GCA_050485805.1 Gemmatimonadota bacterium
TCACGGCCCGGGGGTCCAGCACCCGGGGAGGGGCCCGGGGCCTTCGGGAACTCATCCGGGCGGGGCGGAGCGGACGGGACCTGGCGGTCACCCCGGACGGGCCGAAGGGCCCCCCCCGGCGGGTGACGCTGGGCACCCGGGTGGCTGCCCAGGTGACCGGACTTCCCATCGTCCCCCTGGCCGGGGGCGGGGAGGGGGTCTGGCGGGTGGGCTCCTGGGACCGATTCGTGATCCCACGCCCCTTCGCCCGGATCCGGGTCCGCTACGGGGAACCCGTCCGGGTTCCCCGGGACGCGGACCCGGCGCTCCTGGAGGAGTTGGCCGCCCGGCTCGACGGGGAGTTGAACCGGATCACCGACGAGGTGGACGGAGGGCGTCCCGATCCGGTCCGCCCTTCCGGGCCGTGGTCGGCGCCGGCGGAGGAGGACTCCGGGGCGGACGACCCCGGGGCGGACGACCCCGGCTTCCAGGAGCGCGGAGGATCGTGACCGGGCTCCTGAGACGGGCCCTGGAAGGTCCGATCCGCTCCTACTGGAGCGGAGATTCCGGGATCGCACGGATTCCCTTGACCGCGGTCACCGCTCCCCTGGCGGGCCTCTTCGGAGGGGGTGTCCGGGCCCGGAATCTGGCTTTCGATGCGGGCCTCCTTCCGTCGGAGCGGGCCCCCATCCCGGTGGTCTCGGTGGGCAACCTGGCGGTGGGGGGGACGGGAAAGACCCCGGTGGCCCGATGGGTCGTGGACCTCCTCCTCCTTCGGGGACGTCGACCCGCCCTGGTCACCCGGGGGTACGGGGAGGATGAGCTCCTCCTCCATCGGCGGTGGCACCCCGAGGTGCCGGTGATGGTGGCGCGCCGGCGCCTGGACGGAGTCCGGGCCGCGGCCGCGGCGGGACGGGACGTGGTTGTCCTCGACGACGGATTCCTGCACCGTCGGCTGGCCCGGGAGCTGGACCTGGTGCTCCTCTCCCCCTCCCACCCCTTTCCCCCCCGGGTCCTCCCCCGGGGGCCGTACCGGGAGCCCCTGGGCGCCCTGCGGCGAGCCCATCTGCTCCTGGTGACCTGGAAGGGCGAGGAGGAGCGGCGGGTGGGGCGGGGTTTGGTGGAGGCCCTCCGCCGGGTCCCCGGCCTTCCCCCGGCCCACCTCCTGGGCCTCCGCTCCCGGGGGTGGGAAGATCTGGACGGGCGGGAGGCGGGGCCGCCGGAGGGGCCGATCCTTCTCCTCACCTCCGTGGCGCGACCGGAGAGCGTGGTGGCGCTGGTTCGGGGGGCCCTGGCCCGAGGGGTGCCCGACCGGGAGGCGCCGGACGGGGAGGCGTCGGACGGGGAGCCCGTCCCTGGGGACGTCGGGACGCCCCATATGGACGTCCTGGCCTTTCCCGACCATCATCCCTACCGGGCGGGGGACATCCCGGAGATCCTGAGGCGGGCAGGGGGGCGGACGGTGGTGACCACGGAGAAGGACGCGGTGAAGCTCGTGGCGTTCCGGACGCACCTTCCGCCGGTGCGGGTCCTCCCCCTGGGGGTGGAGCCCGGGTCGACCCTCCCCGTGGTGGTGGAGGCCCTGGACCGGGTGCTGGCCGACGCCGCTTCGGGATCGGGGTCGTGAGGCTGGTGGTGGTGGTGGTGGGGAGGGTCCGCCCCCCCCTGGGCGAGGCGGTGCGGGAGTTCGAGATCCGGGCGGCCCGGTACTGGAAGCTGCAGGTGGAGGAGGTGGACGCCGGAGTGGGTCGGGGCGGCCCGGTGGACCCGGAGGCGGTCCGACGGGCCGAGGGGGAGCGGATCCTGGCCCGGGTCCCCGCGGAGGGGGAGCTCTGGCTCCTCACCCGGGAAGGGAAGGGGATGGCGTCGGAGGAACTGGCCATGACCCTGGGGGAGCGGGCCCTCCACGGACGCGCACCGGTGGCCTTCGCCATCGGAGGGGCCTTCGGCTTCTCCCGGGAGGTGCAGGAGGCCGGCGGCCGTCGGATCTCCCTCTCCCCCATGACCCTTCCCCACGAGATGGCCCGACTGGTCCTGGCGGAGCAGCTCTACCGGGCGGGTACGATCCTGAGGGGTGAGCCCTATCACAAGGGAAGAGGAGAGGGATGAGCGAGTTTCCATGGTTCCGGCGGTGGTTCGGAGAGGACTACCTGCAGCTCTACACGCACCGGAACGAAGGGGAGGCCGATGACGCCGTGGCCCTCCTCCTGGACCGGATCGACCTTCCCCCGGAAGCGGGGATCCTGGATCTGGCCTGTGGGCCCGGTCGGCACCTCCGGGCCCTGGAGGCCCGGGGATTCCGCCCCTTCGGCCTGGATCTCTCCGCTCCCCTCCTCCGCCGGGCCAGGCGACGGGCCCCGGGATGCCGCGTCGTCCGGGGAGACATGCGTCGCCTCCCCTTCCGGGCGGAGAGCCTGCATCTGGTGACCTCCTTCTTCACCTCCTTCGGATACTTCGAGACCGAGGAGGAGGACCGGACGGTTCTGGCGGAGATCCGCCGGGTCCTCCGTCCCGATGGACACTTCCTGCTGGACTTCCTGAACGCGGAGGCGGTCCGGGCCTCCCTCACCCCCGAGGACACCCGGGAGGTGGCCGGGAAGACCGTGGTGCAGGCCCGCCGCCTGGTGGAGGGGGGGCGCTGGGTGGAGAAGGAGATCCTCATCCATGCCCCTGGGGAGTCCACGCCGAGACGGTTCCGGGAGCGGGTGCGACTCTACGGCGCCGGCGAGCTGGAGGCGCTCCTCGAAGGGGAGGGACTGGAGGCCCGGGAGACCCTGGGGGACTACCAGGGGGGACCTCCCGGCCCCGAAGCACCCCGGGTGATCGTTCTGGCTCGGGCCGGGTAGCCCCCTCCCGCCCCCGGCCCCCACAGGGGCCCCGGACGCCCCCGAACCCCCTCGCCCCAACCGGAGCCTCCCGTGGACATCCTCCCCCGCCCCCTCTCCGCCTCTCCCCTGGTGGACGGCTACCTCTCCGGCCGGGAGGAGGCGGGGCGCTTCTTCCCGTCGGGATACCCCGGCGACGGGGACGCCTACCGGGCCCGGGCAGAGGCCGTGGAAGCGCGGTTCTCCCGGGAGGACCGGATCCGCCTGGCCGAGGCCCTCCGGGGAGGGGGCCCGGAGGCCGGGGCTCGGCTGGACCGGTGGGTGGCGGAGGAGGGATTTGCCGTGACCACCGGGCAGCAGCCCGGGCTGTTCGGGGGTCCCCTCTTCACCCTCTACAAGGCCTTGACCGCCGTGGCCCTGGCCCGTCGGTTGGAGGGCCTCCTGGAGCGCCCGGTCCTCCCGGTCTTCTGGGTGGCCGCCGAGGACCACGACTGGGAAGAGGTGCGCCGGATCCACCTCCTGGATCCGGAGAACGAGCTGGAGGCGGTGGAGATCCCGGTCCCGCCGGGCCGCGAGGAAGCCCCTCTCCATCGGGTGGTCCTTGGGGCCGAGGTGACCCGGGCCCGGGAACGGTTTCTCTCCCTCCTCCCCCGATCCGACTTCGCACCGGCCTGGACCTCCCTCCTGGAGGAGAGCTACCGGGAAGGGGAGACCCTCCCCCGCGCCTTCGCCCGGCTCATGGAGGGCCTCCTGGGACCCCGGGGGCTCTTCGTCCTCTCCCCCGAGCACCCGGCCCTCCAGGAGGCCGGCCTCTCCCTCCTCCTGGACGAGGCGGAGCGCTCCGCCGGGGTGGAGGCGGACCTCGTCCGGAGGGGCGAGGAGATGGCAGACCGGGGGTTCGACCTCCAGGTCCCCCTCCTTCCCGGGGGGGTGAACCTCTTCTTCGAGGGGAGGCGCGGTCGGGATCGATTGTTCCGGGAGGGGTCCGGGTTCCGCCTCCGGCGCGGGGGCGAGACCCTCTCCCTGGAGGAGCTCCGGGAGCGGACCGCCGCCGACCCGGCCCTCCTCTCCCCCAACGTCCTCCTCCGTCCGGTGGTGGAGAGCCGCCTGGTCCCCACCCTCTCCTACGTGGCCGGCCCGGGGGAGATGGCCTACCTGGCCCAGACCGAGCCGGTCTTCCGCGCCCACGGGATGGAGCCCCCGGTGGTCCACCCCCGCCTGGCCGCCGTCCTCCTGGAGGAGAAGGTGGGCAAGGTCCTGCGGAAGTTCGGCCTGGAGGTGGAGGCCCTCTTCCGCCCCCACCACGAAGTGGCCTCTCGCCTGGTGCGGGAGGAGATCCCCGACGACGTCCGCGCGGCCCTGGGCGGATTCCGGGGGGCCGTGGCCCGGGCCTCCGGGGAGCTCAGCCGGGCCGTGAAGGGGATCGACCCCACCCTGGCGGGGCCGGTGGACCACCTCCGGAACCAGAGCTTCTCCCTCCTGTCGGACGTGGAGCGGAAGGTGATGCAGGCGCTGAAGCGGGAGAACGAGGTGGCCCTGGCGCAGCTGGAGAAGAGTCGGCTCCACCTCTTCCCCCTGGGCCGCCCACAGGAGCGGGTGCTCTCCTTCTTCTACCATCTCTACCGGTACGGTCCGGAGCTCCTGGACCGGATGGAGACGGCGGCAGAGGGAGCGGTTCGGCTGGAGCCGATGGCCACGGGTCTTCGGGGTGGATGAATCCCTTTCGCCGCCGGCACGTACAACGGGAGAGGGGGGAGGCGTGCCCCCCGGGGGCACGCCCGGATCGTCCGGCGTCGGACTCCCTCCCGTTGCCCGGTTTTCCCACGCCCCGGTAGCTTGTGCCCATGTGGTGGATCGTCGTCATCGTCGTGGCCTTCCTGATCC
>JBJHCB010000230.1:0-4668 GCA_050485805.1 Gemmatimonadota bacterium
CAGGCTACGGCCCGCAGGCCCAAGCAGCCACCCAGCGCAATGTTGCGTCGGCCTACCGCAACCAGGCACTCCACGCGCCACCGCTCGGGCTGTCACACTCGCGTTGTACGGTCGCACCTCTCGTGACGTGGGAGCCTTTCGTGGCCGATGACCAACTGACGGTCTTCGCCTACCTGACGGCGGAGAAGGCCGACCGCTACCGGCAGGTCATGCGCGTGTTTCTGCACGCCAAGCAGCGGTTCGTCCTGCACCTGCGGCCTGACGAGGTCGTGCACGCCATGGCCGACGACGGCACCGTCATCGACCGGGACAGCGCCCAGACGCTCCTGGCCCAGCTGGTCGACTGGGGCAACCTCCGGGCGGACCCGGACACCGCCGAGGTCGCCACGGTCGAGGAGTTCTACCGCGCTCGCTTCCTGTACCAGCTCACGGTCGAAGGTGAAGCAGCTGAACGCGCCGTCGCCCACTTCGAGGAACTCCTGATCGTGCCCGGTGAGCTGCAGACCTCCGCCCTGTCCGACATCGAGGAACTGCTGGGCGAACTGCTCACCCTGGCGCAGGCCGCCACGCCCGACGCCGGCAAGGTCCACCGTTCGCTGACGACCCTGACGACCCGGTTCGAGGAGCTCACCGCCGTGCAGACCGTCGAGGTCCGCCTGGTGGCGGTCTCCCTCCAGGTGGACCCGCCTTCCCTGACCCTCCTGGAAGGGGCCTCCGCGGCCCTCACCGCCCTGGCCCGGGATGCCCGGGGGAACAGCTTCACCCCCGATCGGCTCCAGTGGACCTCCCTGAACCCCACCATCGCTTCGGTATCCGGGGACGGAGAGGTCACGGCCCTCCTCCCGGGGCTGGCCACCATCCGAGCGAGTCAGGACGGGGCCCAGGCCGAGGTGCCCGTGGTGGTCCTCCCCCGGGCCGACCGGATCCTGGTGGAGCCCGAGGACGCGGACCTGGGCGTGGGCTCCCTCCTCCAGCTCTCGGTGACCGTGCTGGACCCCCGGGGGAATCCCATCGTGCCCCCGGAGGTGGAGTGGAGCTCGTCCAACCCTGCGGTGGCCACGGTCACCGCCTCGGGAGAGGTCCTGGGCGTCTCCGTGGGTGAGGTGGAGATCCGGGCCACCCGGGACGGGGTGGTGGGAACCGCGGTGGTGCGGGTCATCCAGGTGGCGTCGAGCATCGAGATCCGTCCGCCCTCCCTCCCCGACCTGCGGGTCACGGAGACCGCCACCCTGGAAGCCATCGTCCTGGACGGGGTGGGGAATCCCATCGACCCGCCGGGGGTGACGTGGACCAGTAGCAACCCCTCGGTGGCCACGGTGAACTCTGCGGGCGTGGTGACCGGGGTCACGCCAGGTACGGCCCAGATCCGGGCGGCCCGGGACGAGGAGGAGGCCCTGGCCTCGGTCACGGTGATCGAGCGGATCCCCCGGGTCCTCTCCACCTCGGTGGCCACGGGGACCGGGGCGGACGGCCAGGTCCTTGCGGAGTTCCGCACCGAGGTCCGGACCTTCGGCTTCCCCGGCGAGGTGGAGTTCCTCATCTACGGGGACACGCTCCAGCTTCCCCTGGACAGCACCTATGTCCCCTTCAGCGGGGCGGACGCCCCCGTCACCCTCTCCACGGGAACCCTGGATCTCTCGAACTTCCTCCTCCACCCGGGGCTCCTCCACCTCCGGGCCGGGGCCTTCAACACCTTCGGATTCGACGTGGGGGCCTTCGTGCCCTTCGCCTACCTCCCGGCGCCCACGGAGCCCTTCGCCTTCTACCTGATGGAGGGGATCGAGGTGGAGTGGTTCTACGACTTCACCATCCAGCCCGACCTGGTCTTCCAGATCCAGCGCCGTCTCATGGGGTCCACCACCTGGAGTACCCTGGTGACGACGCCGGGGATACCGCACTCGGAAGGCCCCTTCTATCGGACGTATCTCGATACCACGGCGGACCTGCAGTTGGACTGGGAGTATCGCCTACGGGCCTGTCTCCCGGGACTCAGCGCCTGTTCGGCCTTCTCCCTCCCGTCCATGCCGGACTGACCGGGCGCCGGCACCGGAAGGGCACCATGGCGGCGAGGGAGCTGGGGGTGGTCCACCTGGACGTGTCGCCCTCCACCCGGGAGGCCCGGGGGGAGCCGGTGGAGGAGCGTCCCTTCCGGATCCTCGTTCTGGGGGATCTGAGGGGAGAGGGCACGGATCCCTCCCGGGATTGGCAGGACCCGGGCACGGTGGCGGTGGACCGGGACACGGTGGATGAGGCCTTGGCCCTTTTCCGTCCCCGGGTCTCGGGAATGGAGGGGGAGGGGGACACCGGGGATCCATGGGCCCTGGAGTTGACCCGTCTCGAGCACTTCCACCCCGACACCCTCTACGGCCGACTCCCTCCCCTCCAGCCCCTCCGACGCTGGCACCAGGAGCTCCAGGATCCGGAGAGAGCACGCCGCATGGCCGAAGGCCTCCCCGGAAGGGAACCGGCCGAGGGGTCGTCCCACCCGCCCCGGATGCGCATGGGCCCGGGGGGGCTCCTGGACGAGATCGTCTCCGCCCAGGACCGGGAGGGGGATTCCTCCGGGGAGAACGGAGCGCCCCGCGAAGGGGGACTGGAGGCCTTCCTCCGCCAGGTCGTCGCCCCCCACCTGGTACCCGGCCGCCCCCCCGACCAGGCCCGGTTGCTGGGAGACGTGGAGTCCGCCCTCGCGGAGCGGCTCCGGCGAAGCCTCCACGACCCCGCCTGGCAGGCGCTGGAGAGCGTCTGGCGCGGGGTCGGGCTCCTCTGCCGGCGGCTGGAGACGGATCGGCTCCTCCAGGTGCACCTGCGCCATCTTCCCCGGCACGAGCTCCCCTCCGCCCTGGGCGTGGAGCCCCATGGGGGTCTCTCGGCGTCCCCGGGAGCGGCCTCTCCCCTGGTCCGGGCCCTCACGGGGTCCAGGGGAGGGGAGACGGAGTGGGGGATGGTGGTGGGAGCGTGGAGCTTCGGCCAGGGAGAGGACGGGGCCGGAGAAGTGGCCCTCCTCCGGGGGCTTGCCGCCCTGGGGGAAGCCCTGGGAGCGCCCGTGGTCACCTCCGTGGACCCGGGGCTGGGCGCCGACGGGTTTCCCCGGGGGTGGGAGGAGCTCCGCCGCTCTCCCGAGGCCCGCTGGCTCGGCCTCACCGTTCCCCGCTTCCTCCTGCGCCTTCCCTATGGAGAGGAGGGCGACCCCTGCGAGGCCCTCTCCTTCGAGGAGTTTCCCCCTGGACAGGCTCCCCCCCACGAAGGCTACCTGTGGGGGAACGGGGCCTTCCTCCTGGCCATGGCCCTGGGGGAGCGCTACAGCCGGGGTGGCTGGGACGGCCTTCCCGGAAGCGGGCACCGGGTGCAGGGGCTCCCCCTGGACATCCGGAAGGTGGCGGGGACCGCCGTGGCCAAACCGGTGGCGGAGCGGGTGCTCCGCGACGGAGAGATCCACGCCCTCCTGGAGCTGGGCCTCCTTCCCCTGGCCTGCCACGAGGGGGGCGACGCCGTCCACCTCCCCGGGCTCCGTTCCGTGGCCGCTCCTGCGCAGTCCCTGGCGGGTCCCTGGTTGCGCATGGACTGACGCAGGCCGCCCAACCCCCGCGGTCTCCCCGAGGGATCTACCCCCCGATGAGGACCGTGGGCATCCCCGCCACGATGGAGCCGCCGTGGGCCGTCAGGTCCCCCATCCGCGCGGCCGGGAGCTTCCCGATGAGGACGGTGGCGCTTCCCTTGGCGATGACGTCCGGTGGGCCGACGCAGACGCACATGTCGGTGGCCCGGGCCGCAGGGAGCTTCCCGATGAGGACGGGAACGCCCCCCGGTGGCAGGATGGGCCCACCCACGTGCGGGATGGGGGGAGTCCCCGGCGTCACCATGGGACAGACGTGCATGTCGCTCACCCGGGCCGCGGGCTGGCTCATGGTCTTCCCCTCCCCGCCGGGGGCTCCGGCGTCCAGAGCTGCGTCCGGTCGGCCACGGCCATCCCCTTCTCCACGAAATCCCGGAAGGCGGCGGGCGGGTCCTGGGGCCGGGCGTCGGCGGCGGCCAGCGCCACCGCCCCCGCCACCGCCTTGGCCGCGTCCCAGGGCCCGGGGGGAACGGGTTGGACGGTCTCGGGGGCCAGGGAGCTCCCGCTGAAGAAGGCGGCCAGGGCCGCCAGCCCCCAGGGGGTTCCCATCCCCGCCGCCTCGGCCCGTTCGAAGGCCGTCCTCCCCCGGGCGTCGTGGGGCTCGGCGATCCAGGCATGGGTGGCCTCCAGGACGGCGTTGGCGTCGGGGGCCGGGGCATCCCCCGCCGCCTCCCGGGCGCAGAGCCAGGCCCACCACACGGCTTCCCGGCGTGGAAGGGCGTGGGCCAGGAAGGCCACGGCGTCGGGGACGGCCTCGGCCTCCAGGCGCGAGGCCACGAGAGTCGGGGGATCCGGCGCGGCTTCCACGGCTTCCACCAGGCCCGGGCTCGCTTCGGCGGCAGCCAGGAGCTCCGCCACCGTCCGCCCCGTTCGGAGCACCGTCTGGGATGGGTTCATGGCGCCCTCCTCAGTTGATCATGGTGAGAGCGCCTTCCACCTTGAGCATCGCTCCGCCCTTCACCTGGGCCATCGCGCCCGACTTCACCTCCACCATGGCCGTCCCCTCCACCTTCGTCATGGGCGCCTTCACCTCCGCCTGGGCACTCCCCTCC
>JBJHCB010000231.1:0-4651 GCA_050485805.1 Gemmatimonadota bacterium
CCCGAGAGCGAGGCCCAGGCCCGACTGGAGGAGCTCATCCAGGTGGCCGGGGGGATCCAGGGGGAGAACAACCAGGGGGAGGTGGGGCGTGTGGAGGAGGTCCTGGTGGAGAAGGAGGCCCGGGATCCGGGGCACCTCCTGGGGCGGACCCGGCGCAACAAGGTGGTGGCCTTCCCCGCAGGCCCCGATGTGGCCCCCGGGGAGTACCGGACGGTGGAGCTCACGGGGACCACTGGCGCCACCTTCCGGGGGTGCCAGGTGGATTCGGCGCTGGTGGGGTCCGCGTGATCCGGGGCGCCGGGATCGCGGGGGTGGCCCTGGTCCTGGCGATGGTCATGCTCTTTTCCCGTTGGAACGGAGCGGAGCGGGTCACCCTGGACCTGGGCTTCTGGACCTTCTACCGGGTGCCCCTGGTCTACGTGGCGTTCGGTGGGATCTTCGTGGGGATGGTGGTGATGCTCCTGGCGAACCTCCATGCCGACATCCGGGTCCGCCGCTTCCTCCGGGATCGCCTTGAGGAGGAGGGACGGGAGGAGCGAGAGCGCATCGACCGCTACCAGCGGGATCTCTTCCGCCCGGACCCCGACGAGGATGGACCCCCCACGGATGAGCTGGCCGGGCGCGGGGCCCTGGGGCCCACTCCGTCCCAGGGCTCCGAGCCGGGGGACCGCCCCGCCGCGGACCCCGGACCCGGTCCCGGCGGCGCGCCCCCGGTGCGCCCCGTCCCCCCTCCCCCCTCCGAATCTTCCATCTCCCCGGACACCGCAGGGGAGTCCGACCCCGGGACGGTGTCCTTTCCTCCGGACCGGAGGGGTCCCCCGGTGACCTGATCCCCGTGCACCCCCCCACCGTCCCCCGCCGCCGGGTGGAGAGGGCCGGCTGACCCGCCGCCTCCCCCCCGTGACCCGGGTGGCGCTGGCCTACGGAGCCGGTGTCGCCCTACCCCTGGCCGGAACTCCCTTCCTCCCGGCCCTCCCCCTCCTCCTCGCTGCAGCGCTCATCCTCACATGGATGCGCCCGGCCTCCTGGTTCCTGTCCGTGGCGCTCCTCGCAGGTCTCCTGGCCGGCGAGGCCGGAGAGCGGAGCGCCCATCGGGACTGCCGTCTCGGGCTTCCCAGATCCGCGGCGGTGGAGGTCACCGGCCGCTTCCTGGGACGCCCGGTCCCCGGGCGGTCCGTCCCCTTCCGGGTGGAGAGCGGCCTCCCCGGCGGGTGCACCGGAACGGTCCGGGCCGTCTGGCCGTCCCAGGAGCCTCCTCCCCCCACCGGCGTCCTCCTGCATCTGCCGGCGCAGTGGGAGGGGCGAGGGTTCCCCGAGCCCGGCCGGGGGGAGTGGGCCGGCCGCCTCCGACTCCGGCCCCAGGCCCCGGGCGAGGCCGCCGCAGGGGGCGTCGCCGCGGGCGGGCACTCCCGCCTCCACGGGGACGACGGGTCCCCTCGCCTTCAGGGGACGGCCCTGGCGCTCCGGGGGAGGGTCCTGGACCGGGTGGGCCTCCTCTGGCCGGAGCGGGCCCCCATGGTGGAGGCCCTGGTGCTGGCCCGGCGCGAACACCTGGATCCGGAGCTGAGGGCGGCGTTCGGCCTCTCGGGGACGGCCCACCTGCTGGCCATCTCGGGGTTCCACGTGGGCGTGGTGGCCGGCCTCCTCCTGGGGGGCCTCCGCATGGCCGGTACCCCGCCCCGACGATCCGCCCTCCTGGCCGCCCTGGGGGCCTGGGGATACGTCCTCTCCATCGGGGCCCCCGACGCCGCACTCCGGGCCTCCGTCCTCCTCTCCCTCCTGGCGGTGGCTCGACTCCGGGGGCGTCCCACGGTGTCGGTGGGGACCCTCTCCACAGCCTTCCTGGCCCTCTTGGTGGCGGATCCCTCGGCGCTCCGATCCGTGGGGTTCCAGCTCTCCTTCGCCGGGACCCTGGGCCTCGTCGCCCTTCGGGCGCCCCTGGAGGCCTGGGTGGACCGGGGATGGCGTCGGGCGGGGCGCACCCCTCCCCGTCGGCGACCGGGCGCCGGGACGGGGGAGCGATGGCTCCGGGGGAGCTCGGAGGGACTGGTGGCCGGGGTGGCCGCCACCCTTCCCACCCTCCCCCTCCTGGCCTGGCACTTCGACCGGGTCTCGGTGGTGGGGATCCCCGCCACCCTGGCGGTGGCGCCATGGGTCTCCCTGGCCATCCCCGGGATCGGGGCCGCCCTCCTCTCCTCCCTGGTCTCCCTCCCCCTGGGGCACTTCCTGGCGGGAGGGGTGGACACCCTCCTCCTGGGCGTGGAGTCCATCGTCCTCGGCACCGCCACCCTTCCCGGAGCGGCCCCCTGGGTCTCCCGGGACGCCCTCCTGGCGGCCTCGGGTGCCGGAGGCACCGTCTGGCTCGCCCTCCGGCGGGCGCGCCCGGGGCGGGTGGGGCCGGGGGTCCGCCTGGGCGTGTCCACCCTGGCCGGCGGGGCGGGAGTCCTCCTGGTTCCGCTCCTGCCCGGGCCCGCCACCCTGGAGGTCCACCTCCTGGACGTGGGCCAGGGGGACGCGATGGCCCTCCGCCTTCCCGACGGCGGGTGGATCCTGGTGGATGCAGGCCCCCGGGGAGCGGGGTGGGACGCGGGGGAGCGACGGGTGATCCCCTACCTCCGCCGGGAGGGAGTGCGACGCCTGGAGGCCCTGGTCCTGAGCCATCCCCACCTGGATCATCTGGGGGGGGCTCCCGCGATCCTTCAGGAGTTCCCGGTCCGGGGGATCCTGGACCCGTCCCACCCCGTGCCCTCCCGCCCGTACCTGGAGGTCCTGGAGCGGGCCCTGGACGCCGGCGTGGCCTGGTGGCCGGCCCGGGCGGGCCAGGTCCTCCGGCGGGGAAGGGTGGAGATCCGGGTCCTCCATCCCGGGGAGGCGACCCGGCCGGGCGCGGGGGGGGAAGCGGCTTCTCCTGGCGACGGCACCCTCCCTCCCCACCTGGACGCCAACGACCTGTCCGTGGTCCTCCTGGTCCGCTTCGGAGAGGCCCACGTCCTCCTCACGGGGGATGCCTACGCCTGGGTGGAAGAAGCCCTACTCCCCGATCTGCCCCCCCTCACCGTCCTCAAGGTGGGCCATCACGGGAGCCGGACCTCCTCCTCCCCTTCGTTCCTGGAGGCGGTTCGCCCCGACTGGGCCCTGGTCCCCGCAGGGGACGGCAACCGCTACGGGCATCCCCACCCCGAGGTCCTGGAACGCCTGGAGGCGGTGGGCAGCCGGATCCTCCGCTCGGACCGGGACGGGAACGTCCGGCTCCGCATCCGCCCCGACGGAACGGTGGTCTTCCGGACCGGTCGCTGAGCCCGGGGAGGAGGGGAAGGGGGGCACCCCGGGTCTTCCTCCGGCGCCGCCCGGCGGGCTACGTTCAGGGACCGCACCGTCGCCCCGGCGCCCGGGAACCCCGCGTCCCCGTCTCCCCTCCCGGTGCCCCACACCCATGGCCTCACCCCCGGCCCAGCCGCACCCCGCCCCATGACCGAGACCCACATCGTCACCATCGAGCGCCACATCATCGAGGAGGAGCGGCGGCACCCCAGCGCCCGGGGCGCCTTCAGCAACATCCTCTCCGACATGGCCCTGGCCGGCAAGGTCATCTCCCGGGAGGTGAACATGGCGGGACTCATGGACATCCTGGGACAGGCCGGGCACAGGAACGTCCAGGGAGAGGACGTGCAGAAGCTGGACGTCTTCGCCCAGGACGTCATCTACCGGGCCATGGACCACACCGGGCACCTCTGCTGTATGGGCTCCGAGGAGGTGGACGACGTCCTCCCCATCCCGGACAAGTTCCCCGCCGGGGACTACGTCCTTCTCTTCGACCCCCTGGACGGCTCCTCCAACATCGACGTGAACATCTCCATCGGGACCATCTTCGCCATCTTCCGGAAGGTCTCGGGCGAGGAGCGGGGATCCCTGGAGGACTGCATCCAGCCGGGGCGTCGCCAGCTGGCGGCGGGGTACGTCGTCTACGGCTCCAGCACCATGATGGTCTACACCACCGGGAACGGAGTCCACGGATTCACCCTCGACCCCTCCATCGGGGAGTTCATCCTGAGTCATCCCAACATCCGCATCCCGGAGCCCCCCGCCCGCTCCTACTCGGTGAACGAGGCGTACTACGCCCGTTGGAGTCCGGCCATGCGCCGCTTCGTGGATCACCTGAAGGGATCCGACGGGGCCCCCGGAACGGGGGGCTTCTCCTCCCGCTACGTGGGATCCCTGGTGGCGGACTTCCATCGGACCCTGCTCCGGGGCGGGATCTTCATGTATCCGGGGGACACCCGGAATCCCTCGGGGAAGCTCCGCCTGGTCTACGAGGCCAATCCGCTGGCCTTCATCGCCGAGCAGGCCGGGGGGCGGGCCACCGACGGGAGGGAGGAGATCCTGGACCTGAAGCCCGAGGCCCTCCACCAGCGGACCCCCCTTTTCATCGGTGCCCGGTCCCTGGTGGACCTGGCCCACGACCACCTGGCGGAGGAGGCGTGATCCATCGGGGGCGCCGGGAGGGAAGGGGTCCCACGACCCCTCCCCCCACGGGGGTCGGGGCGTTCCCCCTCCTCCTCGTCGTGGCCCTGTCGGCGGGCCTCCTGTCCGGTTGCGGAACCACAGACCCCACCTCCCGGGGCGTGGTGCAGGGGATCGTGCTGGTGGAGGG
>JBJHCB010000232.1:0-4638 GCA_050485805.1 Gemmatimonadota bacterium
GGCCGCAGCCCCTCCTCACCGGATCAGGTAGAACCGCTCCTGGCGCCCCACCACCCACTCCCACCCGTTCTCCGTGAGGACCGCCTCCTCCTCCAGGGCGAAGCGGACATCCTGGTTCCCCCACTCGGGGACGGTGTGGGTGGTGTTCAACTCCACCGAATGCCAGGTGTTGGGCCGGAAGAGGGCGTCCCCCCGCACCGGCACCCCATCCTGGTAGTCCGTCATCCCCAGGGGGACGCCGGCGCCGTGGCCGTGGTAGCCGATGGAGTGCCAGTAGATGGAGGGCCGCAGCCCCTCGGACCGGGCCTGGGCCAGGGAGGCCGCCAGCGCCTCGTTCCCCGTCCGCCCCGCCTGGGCCTGCTCCAGGGTGATGTCCTGGAGGCGGTTCGCCGCCCGGAGCCCGGCCCGGAGCCCCTCGGGGGCGTCCGTCTCCCCGTGGCGGAGGACATAGGCGTTGTGCTGGGTGTCGGTGTAGAGGCCGAAGTAGACGATCCCGAAATCGGTGTGGAGCATGTCCCCCCGCTGGATCACCGTCTCCCCGGACAGGCGGTCCTCCACCCCCTGCCGGGCAATGGAGACGGAGGGGTGGAACCACTTCCCCATCCCCATCTCCGCCACCGTCTGCCGCATCCACCAGCGGACGTCGTTGGCGGTGGTCACACCCGGGGTGATGACCTCGTTGGAGAAGGCCCGGGCGATGATGGAGTGGGCCACCCGCATGACGTGGCGGTACATGTCCGTCTCCTCGGGGAGCTTCACCTCGAGCCATCCCACCGCCAGCATCTCCGCGGAGCGGATCCGGTCCTCGTACCCGGAGAGGGTGGCGAAGAGGGTGTCCCGCTGGGTGGCGGTGAGCCCATCGGCATGGTTCCACCGTCCCGACATGTTCACCCCGATGGTCCCGGGATTCCGCTCCCTCACCACCTCCAGAAGCCCCTCGAACTGCTCGTCGTTGTGGGTGGGGATCACCTGGAAGAGCCCGTCATAGTCGAAGCGCCCCACCGAAAGGCGCTCCACCGGCTGCCCGGGCCCCCGGTCGTGGAAGACCAGGATGGTGCGACGCCGGGAGGAGTACGTCTCCATGGGGGCCATGGAGCGGAAGACGGGGTCGTCGTTGTACTCCCGGGAGATGATGATCCACATGTCGATCCCCTCCCGGCGCATAAGCTCAGGGAGGAGGGTGTCGAAGCGCTGCTCGATCCACCCCCGGACGATCCCCGCCTGCTCCCGATGGGAGTGGACCGGGTGCTGGGGGAAGTGGTCCACCGAGACGGGAACCGCCTGGGCGGCGGCGGGGATGGCCCCCCACGGAAGGGAGAGCCCCTCCGCGCCCGGGGCAACCAGAAGCGCCAGCGCAGTCAGGACGGAAAGGGACCCGGCCCTCCCGCTTCGGAACGGATCGATGGAAAGCGTCAGGGACATGGGGGGACTCCGGGGCTGGGGTTGGAGGGGCTACGGGAGGGTGGGGATGCCGGTTGGCGGGGCTACGGTCTGGCGGGGGTGCCGGTGGGGGTTGCCGCGGATCGGGACCGGGCCCCCCGGGTGGGGAGGGGCGGGGCTCCGGTGGGGACCGGCGTTCGGAAGGCCCACCATATCGCGCGCGCCGCACCTTCGGAAAGGGGGGGCGGGAAGGCCGCTGCGGGAGGGAGGAAGGGAGGGAGGGGAGTGCGCATGGGTGGAGAGGGAGCCACGGGGAGGCTCCCGCGAGTTGCGGCAGGGCGGCCCATGGGGGTTTGGCTGGGCGGCCCCTCGGTGTTTGGCAGGGCGGCCCATGGGGGTTTGGCGGGGCGGCCCACGGGGTCGCGGTGGTGCGGCCCACGGGGTTGCGGTGGCGCAGCCCACGAGGCCGCGGTGGTGCGGGGCGTACGGGGCCGCGGTGGTGCGGGGCGTACGGGGCTGCCGCGGGGGAGCTGTCACACGTCTCCCCGGAGCGGCTCCCCTGTAGGGGAAGCTCCGCGGGGTGCGGAGCGGGACCCCTCGAAGGAAGGAGAAGAAGGATGTCCGGAAGCAGCCTGCCGGCGCTGGCCGCCGTTGCCCTTCTGGCGCCCCTGGTGTGCGCCGCCTCTCCCGAGCCCGTTTCGGGACAGATCCCCCAGACCCATGGAGAGGCATCGGTCCCCGCTCCCTTCCAGGTGGAGCGCGTCGGGAACGGGACTCCCATGATCCTCATCCCGGGGATGACCTCCTCGGGAGCGGTCTGGTCGGGGGTGGTGGAGCGGTACCGGGACCGGTACGAGCTCCATGTCCTGACGCTGGCCGGGTTCGCTGGGGCCCCTCCCCTTGCGGACGGCCCCTTCCTCCCCGTCGTCCGGGACGCCCTCCTGGCGTACATTCGGGAGCTGGAGCCGGAGCGCCCGATCCTGGTGGGGCACAGCCTGGGCGCCTTCCTGGCCTTCTGGGTCGCCGCCTCCTCCCCCGACGCGGTGGGCCCGGTCATCGCGGTGGACGGCCTCCCCTTCCTCCCGGCACTGAGCGACCCCGGCGCCACCCCTGAGGCGATGGCGGAGCCGGCGCGCCAGATGCAGACCTTCTACGCCACCCTGACTCCGGACCAGATGGAAGCCCAGGCCCGGATGGCCGCCACCACCATGGTACGGGACCGCACGCACGTGGAGGAGATCGCCTCCTGGGGGAGGGACTCCTCCCCGGCCGCCGCGGGAAGGGCCCTGGCCGAGCTCGTCACCACCGACCTCCGGGGCGAGGTGTCGGCGATCCGATCGCCCGTCCTCCTCCTGGTGGCGGGTGGAGCCCTCCCCGAGGCGCAGCGGGACCCCGTGGTGCAACGGTTCCAGGACCAGCTATCCGGGATCCCGGCGGTGGAGGTCAGCCTCGCCCCCGACGCCCGCCACTTCATCATGCTGGACGACCCGGATCTCCTCTTCCGGGAGATGGACCGGTTCCTGGGGGACCGCGTCACGGGGGGATCATGAGCCGGGCAGGGCTGGCCCTCCTCCTGGAGGACGACGTGCGGGCGGCATCTCGGGGTGACGAGCGGGCCTTCGCACGCCTGGTGGACGCCACCCGGTCGGTGGTCTCCTCCATCGCCCTGGCCATCGTCCGGGACCCGGAGCTGAGCCGGGACGTGGCCCAGGAGGTATACCTGGCCGTGTGGCAGGACCTGGGCCGGCTCCGGGAGGCCACCAGCTTCCTCCCCTGGCTCCGGCAGGTCACCCGGAACCGGGCCCGCCACCTCCTCCGGACCCGAGCCCGGCGGGAGCGGAGGATCCGCTTGGGGCAGGAGGGGGACCTCCTGGCGGCCGCCGCCGACCCCCGCCCCGGCGCCATGGATCGGATCCTGGACCGGGAGACCCGGCGCATGGTGGCAGACGCCGTGGATCGGCTCCCCCCGGGGTCCCGGGAGGTGGTCATCCTCTACTACCGGGAGGGGGAATCCACCCGCCAGGTGGCCGAGCTCCTGGACATGAACGAGACGGCCGTCCGAAAGAGGCTCTCCCGGGCCAGGGGGCTCCTCAGGGACGAGTTGGCCCGGAACGGATTTGCCGAGTCCCTGAAGGCCACGGCGCCGGGCGCCGCCTTCACCGCGACCGTGGTGGGTGCCCTCACCCTGGGTGCGCCGGCCACTGCGGCGGCGGCGACGGTGGGAATGGGAAAGTGGGGAGCGGGAGCCACCGGGAAGGTGGCCACCGGATTCGCCGGGGCAGGCGGCGGCGCCCTCGCGGGAGTCCTGGCAGGGCTCCTCGGTGGGACGCTGGGCCTGGTGGTGGGGGTGCGGAGCCTGCTCCGGCGGGCCCGGGACGATGAGGAACGGCGCGGAATCCTGGCCAGCGGCATCGCCTCCATGGCGGTGATGCTCGGCTTCCTCGCCACGGCGTGGTGGGCTCCCCGCCCCCTCCCCGTGACCCTGGCCTTCCTGGTCATGCTGGGCGTCTTCTGGATCGTCCACTTCGCCTGGCTCCCCCGGGTCACCTCCCGGCGAAAGGCCCTGGAACGGGCCTCGGATCCCGAGGGCTTCCGGGTGCGGGAGCGAAGAGAGCGCCGTCACGCCGTCTGGGGCTTCACCGCCGGCACCGTCCTGGGAGGCGCGGCGGTGGTGGCGGTCTGGTTCCTCTAGGGCCCGGATTGCTCGGCGAAGGCGAATCGGGGATATTCGGCGATCCTCCCCATCCCCATCGCCGCTCCGTGCCGCCTTCCCCCACCCCCTCCCACGCCGCCACGACCCACCGGCCCCGCTCTCTCTCCACCGACGTCCTGGTGGTGGGGAGCGGGATCGCCGGACTCACCTTCGCGCTGAAGGCCGCGGAATGGGGCCGGGTCCTGGTGGTGACCAAAAAGTACCGGGCCGACTCGGCCACCAACTACGCCCGGGGTGGGTTGGCCGCCATCATGGACCCGGAGGACTCCCCGGAGCTCCACATCCGCGACACCCTGGTGGCAGGGGCAGGGCTCTGTCAGCGCGAGGTGGTGGAGGTGGTGGTCCGGGAGGGTCCCCTCCGGGCCCGGGAGCTGATGGAGTGGGGGGTGGGGTTCCACCGGGAGGGGGGCTCCCTCTCCCTGGCCCGGGAGGGGGGCCATTCCCGCCGTAGGATCCTCCACGTGGGGGACCGTACGGGCCGGGAGATCGAACGGGCCCTCCTGGCGGCGGTGGCGGAGCACCCGCGGATCGAGATGGTGGAGAAC
>JBJHCB010000233.1:0-4638 GCA_050485805.1 Gemmatimonadota bacterium
GGATCGTGCCGAGCGCACAGAACATCAACAACGCCGCCGGAAGGAAGCCCGCGAGGAGCTCCTTGGTGATCACGAGCCAGCTTTCCGCACGCTCTTCTGCGGGAAGGGCGGGACCCAGCGCCGGGTACAACGTGCCCCGTTGAGGTGGTACTTCCGGATCTTCCGGGCGAGGGTGGGGCGGGAGATCCCCAGGATCCGGGCGGCCTGACTCCGGTTTCCCTGGGAGATCTCCAGGGTCGCCTTCACCACCTCCGATTCGATCTCCTCCAGCGACTTTCCCTCCGGAGGAACGACGATGACCTCACTGGCCTTCCCCTCCTCTCCGTCCAGGGGGCGGGTGGTGCGGGTGCGGATCCGGAGATGCTCGAGGCGGATCACCGATCCCGGGGCCAGTGCCAACGCCCGCTCGAGGGTATCCCTCAACTCCCTCATGTTTCCGGGCCAGGGATGCCGCCGAAGGGCCTCCAGGGCTTCCGGAACCAGGGTCCGCTCCGACTCCCCGGTCCGGCGGGCGTGCTCCCGGAGGAAGTGCCGGGCCAGGCGCTCCAGGTCTTCCTCCCGCTTCCGGAGGGGCGGCAGCGCCACCCGAACCGTCTTCAGGGAATGGGCGAGGGGGGGATGGAAGGGCACGCTCCCCAGCTCGTCCACCAGCGTCTTCCGGGTGGTGAAGACCACCAGGGGGAGCTCGGGCTCGTCCTCCAGATCGATGATCGTCTCCCCTCCGGGCCGGAGGGAGGGGAAGAGCTCGGAGAGGCCGTCCTGGAGTTCCCGGGGAAGGGCGTCGGCGTCCTCCAGGACAAGGGTCCCTCCCTCGGCCAGGGCCAGGAGCCCCGGAGCACCGGTGGGGGTGCCGAAGAGCTGGCTTTCCAGAAGGTGGGGGGGAAGGGCGGGAGTGGGGAAGAAGAGGAACGGGCGTCGCTGGGCCCCCCGCCAGTCATGGGCTGCCCGGGCCAGAAGGCTCTTGCCGGTACCTGTCTCCCCTTCCAGCACCACGGCCGGGACACCCGCCCGGAGGAGGGCCTCGAGGCGCTCCAGCGCTTCCCTGAGGGCGGGGGAGCTTCCCACCACCCCCACGAATCCCCCGGACCGACCGGGGGGTGGTCCCGTCGTCCGTCCCCGGGCCTTCACGTAGCTCATGCATCCCTCCGGAATGGGCCGTGCCGGAGCCCGCCAGGGGGGGATCGTCGCCCCGCCCGGAAGTCCCGCATCCATGGAGGCGGGGGTGCAACCGTCATGCCAGGAAGGGGCGACGGGTGGGGCCGCCTCCCTTATGATTCCTTTGCGGACTGCGGTTCCCGGCTTCCGGGGTCGGGGACCGGACGGAGAGGGGACGCTCCGTTTCGCCTCGCGTTTCTCCAGGAGTCGAGCAAAATGAATCGTGTCTCCCCACCCGCGGGGAACCCCCTGCCCTTCGGTCGTCGACTCCCCGCCATGGTCACCCCTCCTCCGGGGCCCGCGTCCCTGGAGCTGGCCGGCCGCCTCGCCGGGGTGGAGGCCCGGACCGTGACCTGGCTCGGTCCAGATTTCCCGGTCTTCTGGACCGAGGCCCGCGGGGGGAACGTCCGGGACGCGGACGGGAACGAGTACCTGGACCTGAACGGAGCCTTCGGGGTGGCGGTGGCCGGGCATGCCCACCCCCGGATCACCGAGGCCATCCGTGAACAGGCGGGCCGGCTGGCCCACGGGATGGGGGACATCCACCCCCCGGCGGTGAAGGTGGAGCTCCTGGAACGCCTGGCGGCGATGGCTCCCTGGGCCGGAGGGGGCACGCGGACCCTCCTGGCGAACTCGGGTTCCGAGGCCGTGGAGGCCGCCCTGAAGACCGCGCTCCTGGCCACGGGTCGCCCCGGGATCATCGCCTTCGAGGGGGCCTATCATGGACTCACCCTGGGCGCCCTGGCCACCACGTTCCGGGGCCACTTCCGGGACCCGTTCCGGACGCGCCTCTACCCCGGGGTGGGGTTCATACCCTTCCCGGACACCCTGGAGGACGGCCCGGACGGGGGCGGCGGGGCGCTGGAGACGCTGGAAGCGGAGATGGATCGTCTGGAGGAGGCGGGGCATCCGGTGGGGGCAGTGGTCCTGGAGCCCATCCAGGGGCGGGGAGGGGTGAGGGTTCCCCCCCCGGGGTTCCTTCCGGAGGTGGCACGCCGGGTCCGGTCCCGGGGCGCGCTTCTGGTGGCCGACGAGATCTACACGGGACTCGGTCGCACCGGGACCCTCTTCGCCCTGGAGGCGGACGGGGTGGTTCCCGACCTCCTCTGCATCGGAAAGGCCCTGGGGGGAGGTCTTCCCCTTAGCGCCTGCCTCGGTCCCGCGGAGGTCATGGATGCCTGGCCGGCCTCCACGGGTGAAGCCATCCACACCTCCACCTTCCTGGGGCATCCCCTGGCCTGCGCGGCCGCCCTGGCCTTCCTGGACGTCCTGGACGAGGAGGGGTTGGTGGAGCGGGCCGCTTCCCACGGCGCCGAAATGGCCCGGGCGTTGGAGGAGGCCCTGACGGACATCCCGGGGGTCCGGGGAGTCCGGGGGCGTGGACTCTTCCTGGGGGTGGTGGTGGGGGGGGAAGGATGGCCCGCCGGCGTGGGGGGGCGGGAGGTCATGCTGGCCGCCCTCCGGCGGGGGTTGGTGGTGCTTCCGGCGGGGGGTGGGGGGGAGGTGGTGGAGCTCTCCCCTCCCCTGAACCTGACGCGGGAACAGCGGGAGGCGGCGGTGGAAGGGGTGGCGGAGGCGGTCCGGGAGGTCGCGGACCGGCCCCACCGGGGGGTGGAACCTGGGAACCGGCATCGGTAGAAGATCGTACGGAAGTCGGGGCCAGCGCCCCATGCGTGCCACTCCGCGTGCCACTCCGGATCCGGAACCTGCCCCATGCCCGCCGCGGCTCCCCGTTCCCGCGGGACCCACCCCTCCTCCCCGAGGCTCCGTCGCCCCCCGCGGGTCCGTCCCGGACCCGCGGGCCTGGGGCTGTTCCTGGTGGGGCTGCTGGTGCTCGGGGGGGGAGCTCCCCCGCTGGCGGCGCCATCGGGGGGAGGACCTCGGGGGGGCGTGGATGCGGACCCCACCGAGGGCCCCGTCCCGGTCCTGCTGGTCCCCGGGTGGGGGGACCAGGCTCCCGACATGGCCCCCCTCCGGGACCGGCTCACCGATCGGGGGTGGCCGGAGAGCCGGGTCGCGGCGCTTACCTTCCGGGACGCCTTCGGGAGCAACCACGACCATGCCGAGGAGGTCGACCTGGCCCTCCGCACCCTCCGGACCCTCACGGGGGCAGACGGGGTGGACGTGGTGGCCCATTCCATGGGGGGGCTGGCCGTGCGTCACTTCCTCCGCACGGGCGAGTCGGCGGATGCGGTCCGCCGGGTCGTCTTCCTGGGCACGCCCCACCGGGGGACCGCCGCGGCGGTCCTGGCCGGGGGCGCCGGGGGCCGGGAGATGGTGCCGGGGAGCGAGTTCCTGATGGAGCTCAACCGGGGCGCCCCGGTTCCCGAGGGGGTGGAGGCCCTCTCCATCCGGACGCCCGTGGACCTCCGGGTGATCCCCGCCTCCTCGGCCCGACTGGTGGGGACAGGGGTGGAGAACGTCGAGATCTGCTGCCCCTCCCACAACGGGTTGGTGGACCACGAGGAGACCTTCCTGGAGATCCTCCGCTTCCTGGAGGAGGGTCCCGTGGGAGAGGATGGGACCCGGATCCCCAGGGGTGGAAGGGGCGCGCCCGGCGGGCCTTGACCCCTTTCTCCGTTTTGGATATCCTTCGGCCCCTCACCCCTTGAGGGCGCAGGTCGAGGGACCCACACGCCCCCATCGTCTAGTGGCCTAGGACACCTGGTTCTCAGCCAGGAAACCGGGGTTCGATTCCCCGTGGGGGTACTCTGGAGCGGAACCCCGCTCCGGTTCGGCAGGGGTCTGGAGCCCCCGCCGGACGCGGCAGGGCCGCTTAGCTCAGTTGGTAGAGCACTACGCTCACATCGTAGGGGTCGCTGGTTCGAGTCCAGCAGCGGCCATGAACCCCTCCCCCAACGGCCCCCGGGCCCGCGGCGGGAGGGTTTCGTGCATCCGGGGGTCCCTCTCTGGAGTGTCCCGGCCCGAGCGTCTGGCCCGGGGCGTCCAGGCCGGAGCGCATAGGCCGGAGCGTGTAGTCCCCCCGGAAGCACTGTCCTTCCCCTTCGCCCCGGGGTTTCTCTCCCTGGCCACTGTGTAGGATGTGCGCGGGGGCCTTCGTGATCCCCTGGATACCTCCATTCCGGGAGACCGTGGGGTTGAGACATAAAGCACGTCATCGCAATGGCTTGGCGGATCTCTGTGGCCCAACCGGCGAGGCCTGGCCCGGGGGTTGCGGGATCAGACTCGTCCCGGGGGCGGGGAGTCGGTCCGCGAGCATCGATCCCACGCCAGGATGGCCGAACCCACGCTCCCGGCACGACTTGAGACCGTTTCCCGATGACGAAGGAGTGATCCCCATGAGATCCAACCACGATCCGAGCGGGAGGCCTACCCACGACCGAGTCCCTTCCCCCTTCACCTCCTCGGGGGCGGCCTCCCGGAGGCGGCGGGGACCGGCCCTGGCCGCCACGGCCTGCGCCGCATTCGCCCTCTTCCTCACGCTCCCGGCCCAGGAGGCCTCTGCGCAGGCGTGCCTGGGCC